>CBDURV010000186.1:0-7474 GCA_965369495.1 uncultured bacterium | reverse complement strand
CGCGCTGGCGACCGTGGCGCACGGAGGAGCCCGGGTCGAAGGTGGAGTTCGGACTCGACCTCTTTTTCTTCGGCAAACTCGACAGCGACGCGCCGGTAAGCGTGACGACGATTCCGGGCGAAGGCTACATCGGCTTCGAGGCCGACCTGATCATCGCCTGGCAGCTCACCTCCGACCTCGCCATCGACTTCCGCTACGGCATCTTCATTCCGGGCGATGCGTTCCTCGGATCCGACCCGATGCACTTCGGCTACCTGGGGGTGAGCTATGGTTTTTAGCCCTAAGCTGGTTCCCGTGGCCCTCCTCCTACTGGCTTGCTGTGGGCGCACGACCCTCAAGGAGTCCGTTGTCGCCAAGCACGGCGGCAGCGACGAGTTCGCCGAAATGGATTTCTGGGACGCGCTCGCCAAGCAGCGCATGGTCTGCAACAGCGATGCGCTACACGCGCTGGTGCTCTCCTTCGAGGCCCAGCCGAGCAAGGACGCGATCGCCACAGCCGACTCACGCGGCTGGATTTCCGCCACCGAACAGCTCGCTCCGCTCGAGTCGGCGCGCGTCGGCTGGATCGCCAAGGCGGTCTGCATTGAGACAGGGATCAAGGGCGGCGTCACGATGCGCGTTTTCGGCCCGCGAGAGCGGTATTCTGTAAATGAGCTGAACTACCGGGGCTGGCTGCCGAACATGACGCCGCAGCAGACGATTTCCGGCATGCAGCTCATGGCCCTGCTCGGTCGAGCGGAAGACTTCCGCGCGGGCGGGACCGGTACCGTGATGAAAGGCGCCAACTGATGCGCACGTTCGGATTGCTGCTCCTGCTGGCCGCCGTCGCCACACCGCAAGATGCCAAGAAGCCCGCGACGCTGAAGAAGCTCCCGAAGGGACAGACGCGCGTCTACGAGGCGATCGTCATGAAGGTCGTGGGTGTCGCGCAGGCGCGAGCGGGCAAGAAGGCCAAGTGGCGCAAGCTCAAGATCAACGACGTGCTCAAGCCGGGCACGACGGTGCGCACCGGTCGCAAGTCGCTGGTAGCGCTGCGGGTCGGGCCCAACGCGACGATGGTGATCGACCGCCAGACGCGCGTCTCCATTCCGCAGATCGTCCAGGACGGCGACAAGCTCAAGACCAAGATCGGCGTGCAGTTCGGGCGCGTCGATGTCAAGGCGAGCCGACTCGGTCTCGCGATCGACTTCTCCGTCGCCACGCCGAGCGCGACGCTGGCGGTCCGCGGCACCGCGTTCCGCATCGAGTGGGACGCGATTCGCGGCTACCGCGCGCGCGGCATTCCCGGCAACCGCATTCGCGCGATCGAGATCGAATACCTGCGCGGCCTCAAGGCGATGCTCTCCAAGGCGGACAGCACATCGGAACAGAACCCGTTGCCGGCGTTCGACGCCTTCTGGAGCACCTACATCGTCCCGCTCGAGGGCGCTATTACGCCCGAGGCGCTGGACGACCCGCGCATCCAGCCGACCGACCTGAACAACCCGGTCGAGGAGTCGGGGCTCAAGGCGATCAACCAGTTGCGCGGCGGCAAGGTGCTTCCGCCGCCGCGGGAGGGTCCGGACCCCGTTCCCCCGACCTCCGACAATCCCCTGCCCCAAAAGCCGTGACCCAGCCGCGCGTCCAGGCGTGGTTGGTCGGCACCGCGCTCGCCGCGCTGATCGCGGCGGCCAGCTACTTCGACTGGCCCGTCATGCGCGAGACCGAGGCGCGCACGCTCGACCTGATGTTCCGCTACGGGCGCGCCGACCCGCCCGAGCCGTCGCGCGCGATCGTGCACCTCGATGTCGATGACCAGGCGCTCTCGATGATCGGGCGCTGGCCCTGGTCGCGGCGGCGCCTTGCCGATGCGATCAACGGCATCGACAGCCTGGGCGCACGCGTGATCGCGATCGATATCCTGCTGACCGAACCGGACGATCGCGATCCCGAGGGGGACCGGCAACTGCGGGATGCGTTCGCCGCTGCGAAGGCAAAGGTGATCCTCGCCGTCGATCCGACCACCACGCGCGCCGAGTTGGAGGGCGCCGCCGCCTGGCGCGACGTAGTCACCACACTGGCCGGCAACATCCGCCTCACCGCCGACGAAGTCGTCACGCAACTGCAGCTGCCGCCCCGTCGCGCACGTAGCGTGCGCCGGCACCTCAACAAGTACAAGCGCATCGCCGTACGCGAAGTGGTCGCCGACCTGCGCCGCGAAGGGCGAATCTCCGTCGAGGCGGCACGGCAGCGCATGGTGACTGCGACCGACGTGGAACTCGTGGATTTCCCCGAGCTGCGTCTGCTGCGCAACGAGGTGGCGCGCGCGGAAGCGGCGCTACTGCTTCAACGCGACCTTCCCGCGGCGCAACGCGATGTCTCCTATGGCCACGCGGACTCGATTCTTCCGCCGCTCGCCATGTTCGCGGAGGCCGTGGCTGGCCCGGGCGTCGTGCAGGCCGAGCCCGACGCCGACGGCATCCTGCGCCGCGTCACGCTGCGCTGGGCGATCGACGGCAAGGTCTTCCCGCAACTGGGCGCGGCGGCGGCCGCCGCGTATCTCGGCCTTCCGCAGGGCGTCTTCGCCCCGCAGACGATGGTTTTCCCCGGCGAGAAAGGCCCCTTCGAAGTGGACGGGTCGCACATGCTGCTGAGTTGGGCGCGCATCGACCCGGAGCAGCCGTCTACGTTCGCCCCGCACCTTTCGCTCGGAACCGTCGTCGAACTGGTCTCTCGCGAACGGGAACTGGCGCAGACGGTTGCGGCGCAGTCCAAGCGCACCCGCGAGCTCGTTCTCGCGCACCTGAGCGACGACTTCGAGGCGGCCGACCTGCTCAAGCCGGAGATGGCCGCCGAGATCGACCGCGCCCTGGTCGATGAGGCGGAGTTCCAGACAGCCGGCGTGGAGGCCAGTGAGGAAACCGGCGGCGAACCGGAGTCGGAAGAGGATCAGCGCATGCTGCGACTCTGGCGCAACTGGATTGCCGCGCGGGCCAAGATCGTCCACGGACGCGGCGTCCTCGAAGACGCGCGCAACCGATTGTCCGAGGCGCTCGACGGCAAGCTGGTCTTCATGGGCTGGAGCGCCTCGGGCAACTTCGGCGACTTCTATGCGACGGCGGTCCATGCGCGCACACCGGGCGTCGTCGCGCACGGCGTGGTCGCGAGTTCGCTGCTCACGAACTACATCGTCCGCCCGGCGCCGCGCTGGATTGGCGCGGCACTCACGCTATTGCTCGGTCTGCTCGCGGCCATGGCGACGCGCGAGGCGGGCCCGCGCTTCTCGTTCCTGCTGGCCGTGTTGATCGCGCTCGTGTTCATCACGGCGGACCTGCTGATCATCTTCGGCCGCAACGGGATCGCGCTCGCGACAGCCGCACCCCTGGCCGCGATCTTCGCCTCGTGGTCGGGCACCACCGTGATGCGCGCGGTCCGCGAACGGCGCGAGAAGGCGCAACTCCAACGCCAGTTCGGCGCGCGCGTCTCGCCCCAACTTTTCGAGTTCCTGCTGCAGAACCCGGACACGGTGGACATGGAGGGCGAGGAGCGCGAGGTCACCTGCTTTTTCTCCGACCTCGCGGGCTTCACGGCGATCTCCGAAACGCTCGACTCGAAGGCGACGGTCGCGCTGCTCAACCGCTACATGTTCGCGATGAACGAGGTGCTCACGCGCCACGCCGCCTACGTGAACAAGTTCCTGGGCGACGGCATCATGTGCGTCTTCGGTGCGTTCGCCCGCGATACGCCCTACGCGGACAACGCCTGCCGCGCGGCACTCGAGTGCTTCGAGCGACTCGACTCGGAAAACGACGACGGCGGCGGCATGCAGGATCTGCCGCGACTCGCGATGCGTATCGGAATCGCCACCGGCGACGTCACGCTGGGCGACTGCGGCGCGCCCCCCGACCTGCGCGACTACACCGTCATCGGCAATTCCGCCAACCTCGCCGCGCGCCTCGAGTCGGCCAACAAGCAGTTCGGCACGCGCATCCTCATCAACGGACGCACGAAGGAACTCATCGGCGACGACATCCTGACGCGGCCGCTGGGGCGCGTGACGGTGGTCGGGCAAAAGACGGCCACCGAGATCCACGAAGTGCTGCTGCTGGAAGAGGACGCGACCGACGAGGACCACGACCGCATCGCGCGCACCAAGGCCGCCGTCGACGCGTTCGCCCAGGGGCGCATGGAGGATGCCCGCGTCCTGTGGAGCGCGCTCGAGGAGGATCCCGCGACCGCCGTCGTCGCGCGCCGCTACCTGGAGCAGATTGACGAACCCGCCGCCGAGTTCGACGGCGTGCTGCATCTCACGCAGAAGTAGCGGTCGCGTTCTTGCGCCGTGGCGCGTGCGGGCTTAGTTTGCCTGCCATGAAGATTCGGGATTTCATGCAGCATCACTACCGCCACTTCAATGCGCGCGAAACGCGCGAGGCGGCGCAGGGCTGGGTCGATCATCTCGACGGCGGCGGATCGATGTACGTGACGCTGGCGGGGGCGATGAGCACGGCGGAACTCGGCATTTCATTGGCCCGCATGATCCGCGCCGGCAAGGTGCACGGCATCTGCTGTACCGGCGCCAACCTCGAGGAAGACATCTTCAACCTGATTGCGCACGACGGATACCGCATCGTGTCCAACTACCGCGACCTCTCACCGGAACAGGAGCAGAAGCTCTACGAAGAGGGGCTCAATCGCGTGACGGACACATGCATTCCCGAGTGGGTCATGCGGAACATGGAAGATAGACTTCTCGGGCTCTGGCGGCAGGCGGAGCGCGACGGCGAGCGCAAGAGTTGTTGGCAGTTCATGAAGGAACTCGTCTCCGACGACGCGCTGGCCGAGCACTACCAGGTGCCACGCGAAAACTCGTGGGTGCTGGCCGCGGCGGAGTGCGACGTGCCGGTATTCGTGCCCGGGTGGGAAGACTCCACGCTCGGCAACGTCTTCACCGGCTGCGTCATCACCGGCAAGCTCTCCGACCACACCACCGTGACCACCGGCACGGCACAGCTTCAGGAGTTGGCCGACTGGTACGAGGCGGAAGTGGTAGCCGGACGCTCGGTCGGTTTTTTCCAGATCGGCGGCGGCATCGCGGGCGACTTCCCGATCTGCGTCGTGCCGATGCTGATCCAGGACGTCCAGAAGGCTGAGACACCGTTCTGGGGCTACTTCTGCCAGATCGGCGACTCCACCACCTCGTACGGCTCGTACAGCGGCGCGGTGCCCAATGAGAAGATCACCTGGGGCAAGTTGCGCGCCGACACGCCGCGCTTCATGATCAATTCCGACGCGTCGATCGTCGCGCCGCTGATCTTCGCCTACGTTCTGGATGACTAACATGCGAATCGCCTGCCTGCTCCTCCTCTTCGCCGGCGCGGCGCTGGCCCAGTCCGCCGAAGACAAGACGGTCGAGAGGATCATGAATGTCGAGCTGTACGAGCTCATGAAGCGGAGTCCGCGCTGGGCCACATCGCGCGGCGACCACAGGTTCGACAGGAAGCTCGAAACGGAGGCTCAAAAAGCGCGCCTGCACTCGGCCGAGTTCGCACGTCGACACATCGGCATGGTGGGCAAGCTCGATCCCGAGAAGCTCAGTGCGCGCAATCGCGTCAACGCATTCCTGATCCAGTTCGAATGCGAGAAGCGACTCGCCACCGCGAAGTTCCTCCCCTACCAGACCGCGATTACGCAGATGTGGGGCGTGCAGCGCGGCCTGCCGCAACTGCCCTCGCGCATCACCTTCGACTCCAAGCAACGCTACGACGACTACCTGACGCGCCTTGCGCTCGTGCCGGGACTCATCGACCAGGTGATTGCCAACCTGCGTGAGGGAGTCGCCGCGGGCCGCACGCCGCCGCGCATCGTCGTCGCCCCCACGATCGCGCAGGCGCGCCATCACGGCGGGGACAAGTTCAAGGCCAACCCCGAGCTGCACGCGATGTGGCCGCCGTTCACGAAAAAGCAGGAGCCGTGGGTGGATCAGGAGCGCGCCAGGGAACTGATCGTCACGAAGGTCGCGCCCGCGTTCACCAAGCTGGCCGACTTCCTCGAGAAGGAGTACCTGCCGCAGTGCCGCGACACGATCGCCGCGGCGGAGGGAGTGGACGGACTCGCCTATTACGAGTCGCGCCTCAAGAACCACACGACACTGCCGCTTTCCGCGGACGAGATCCACACGACGGGCCTCGCGGAGGTCAAACGCATCCGTGCGGAGATGGAGGCGCTGCTGCAGAAGCACGACCTCCCCCACAAGGACGACTTCGCCAAGTTCGTGAACTTCCTGCGCACCGACCCGCAGTTCTACTTCACCGACAAGCGGGACCTGCTCGCGGGGTATCGCGACATCGCCAAGCGGATCGACGCCAACATGCCGACGCTGTTCCGAACGCTGCCGCGGCTGCCCTACGGCGTGAAGGAGATGCCCGGCTTCATCGCCGCCGCGTCGCCGACCGCGTACTACTACTCCGGCTCGCTCAAGACCGGGAAGCCCGGATACTTCGTCGCCAACACCTTCAACCTCGACCAGCGCCCCAAATACGAAATGGTCGCGCTTACCCTGCACGAGGCGGTGCCCGGCCACCACCATCAGATCGCGCTGGCGCAGGAGGCGGAGGGCGTGCACGAGTGGCGCACCACGCTCAGCTACACCGCCTTCGGCGAGGGCTGGGCGCTCTACGCGGAGCGCCTTGGCGAGGAGATGAAAGACGTCTACCGCACGCCCTACGACCGGTTCGGCCGCCTCTCCTACGAGATGTGGCGCGCGATGCGGCTCGTGGTCGATACGGGCATCCACGCCAAGCAGTGGAAGCGCCAGCGGGCGATCGACTTCATGCTCGCCAACAGCGCGCTGACCGAGGTCAACATCGCGCGCGAAGTGGACCGCTACATCGCGTGGCCCGGCCAGGCGACGGCGTACAAGATCGGCGAACTCTGGATCCGGCGCCTGCGCGCGGAAGCGGAAAAGGAACTGGGCGAGGCGTTCGACCTGCGTGCGTTCCACGACACGCTGCTGGCCGTCGGATCCGTGCCGCTGCCGCTGCTCGAGCAGAACATCAAGGCGTGGATCGCCCGCCAGGCGGCGGCCGAAGAGTAGCGGCCAGCGCTTCGATCGTGGCGGGCCCGTGGCCGGCGTAGTGGTTGTTGGCAAACACATACGCCTTGGGCACGACTTCGAGCATTTCCTCGAGCAGACCGGCCCAGCGCTCGATCTCCTCGCCCTTGTCGAGCACGATGCGGTCGAACACCTTGGTGCGCTCCTCGACCTTCTTGCGATCGCCGATGAGCCTGCCGTAGACGAAGTCGGTCGTGACGAGGTCGAACTTCTTGGCGAGGTCGGCGGGATGCGGCAGGTATCCGAGTTCCACCAGCACCGGCGCCACGTCGTGCTCGCGCAGGATGTCGAGATACGGCTGCGTGACCCACCACTTGTTGCGCACCTCGACGGCATAGCGGAAATCATTGGGCAGCGTGAGCAGGTAGGCGTCGAGGCGGTCGG
>CBDURV010000185.1:0-7483 GCA_965369495.1 uncultured bacterium | reverse complement strand
GCGGTGCGCCAGTGGCAGCGCGAACTGCGCGACAAGTGCAACATCAATCCCGATGACATCGGCGAGTACACGGGCGAGAACAAGAACATCCAGTCCGTCACGGTGACGACCTACCAGATCCTCACCTACCGGCGTTCGCGCACCGAGCCGTTCGTCCACTTCGAGCTGTTCAGTTCCAATGATTGGGGGCTGATCATCTATGACGAGGTGCACTTGCTCCCGGCGCCCGTCTTCCGGTTCACAGCGGAAATCCAGGCGACGCGCCGACTCGGCCTGACCGCCACGCTCGTACGCGAGGACGAAAAGGAAGACGAGGTCTTCACGCTCATCGGCCCCAAGCGCTACGACGTGCCGTGGAAACAGCTCGAGCGCCAGGGCTACATCGCGCAGGCAAACTGCACCGAAGTGCGCATTCCGCTCGACGAGACCGATCGCATGAACTACGCCGCCGCGGATCGCCGCGCGAAGTTCCGCATCGCGTCGGAAAACCAGCGCAAGCTCAACACGCTCATGCGCCTGCTGGCGAAGCACGAGGGCGATCTGGTTTTGGTCATCGGCCAGTACCTGCGCCAGTTGCAGGAGGTGGCGACGGTCATGCAGGCGCCGATCATTACCGGCAAGACGCCCAACGACGAACGCATCGTGCTCTACAACAAGTTCCGCAACGGCGAGATCAAGCACCTCATCGTTTCCAAAGTCGGGAACTTCGCCATCGACCTGCCCGACGCCAGCGTGCTGATCCAGATCAGCGGCACCTTTGGCAGCCGGCAGGAAGAGGCGCAGCGTCTCGGACGCATCCTGCGGCCCAAGTCCGACAAGAGCCAGGCGCACTTCTACACGCTCGTGACGCGCGACAGCCTCGATCAGGACTACGCGCAGAACCGGCAACTGTTCCTGACCGAACAGGGCTACTCCTACAACATCCTCGATGAATCGGAGGTCGCGTGAGCAGACGCGATTCGCAGCCCCGGGCACTCACCCTCAAGAAGCATCTCGATGCCGCCACCGTGGCGGACATGCGCGAGTTTCTCCGCTTCTGGAGCCCGCACGACAAGATCGCCCAGCCGCGCGCGGCACTCACCTCCCGTCTCGCACGCGTGATGTCGGACGAGAACATCGTCTATGCCAAGGTGGAGCTGTTGTCCGAACGCGTGCGCAAGGTGCTCATGGCGCTGCTTCGCAAGCAGTACTACACGAGCGACCTGCAGGGCCTGTTCCGCGGCGTGGAGGGCGTCGAAATGGAGTACTACGAGGGCGAAGCGGCCCTCACGGCACTCGCGCGGCGCGGCTTCGTGCGCATCCAACGCTCTCCGGACGGGGCCAACCACGGGCGCGGCGTCTACTTCATCCCGAAGGACATCGCACTCGTCATGCGCGGCCTCGCGGGCGCCGACAAACGGCCGTTCGGCGAGATCTTCGTTCACGAGCACTTCCGCCCGAGCCGCATCGAGCGTCTCTCCGATGACGAGCAGGGGGGACTGCCCGACGACGTGCACGCGGCGATCGCCGACCTGCCGCACGGCAAGCTGCGTACAGTCGCGACGGAGGTGCTGCGCGACTACGGCGGCATTCTCACGCGCCACGAGTTCCGCGACATCTTCGGTCCGCGCCGCATCCAGTGGCGCAGCGGCCAGTTCCTCAAGGAATTCGGAATTCGCGGTCTCGGGACGGTCGGACATATCGACCTGCGCGGCCGCGGCCTAGGCGTCGATGACGACGTAATCGTCTTCTTCCACGAGACGGTCGAGCAGTTCGCCGCCGAGGAGCGCGCGGCGACGGTCGAATACGACACCGTGGCCACGGCGCACGGCGACCTGATTTCCGACGTGCGCACCGTGCTGGCGCTCACCAAGGAGATGACGCTGCGCGTGGCCAAGGACGGCTCGCTCTACAAGGCGTCGTTGGCGCGCATCGCGGAACGGCTGCAGTTCCCCGAGCAACCGCTGGTGGAGCGCGACGAAGTGGCGCGCCGCGTCGTATCGATCGTGCGGGGACTCGGACTGGCGGATTCCAACGGCGAACGCCGACTGGCGCTCACACCCGTCGGCGAGCAGTGGCTGCCGCGCGCGTTGCTCGAGAAGTTGCGCGACTGCTATGACTTCGTCAGCCACGACGAGAGCGGAACGCTGCGCGCCATTCACCTGGCCCGCCTGCGCGAAATTCTCGTCGGCATGCTGACCGAGGACACCGAGCGCGGTTCGTGGTGGATCTGCCCGACGCTTTCGATGCTGGCGCGCAACCGCTACCTGCTCGAACTCACCGAGAGCGACGATCCGGTACGCCGCGCGCCTCTCGCGATCAGCCACAACGTGCTCACCGAACTCGGACGGGCGGCGCAGAGCATCCTGCTGCGCGAGTTCTTCCCGCTCGGGCTTGTGGATGTCGCGATCAGCTCCGGCGAACCGGTGGCCCTGCAACTGAGCGGTCTGGGCCGGCGCCTGCTGTGCGAGGAAGACGACGCGGAACACGCGCTGCGGCCGCTCATCGTCAATCCGGACTTCGAGATTCTTGTGCTGCCGGAAGGCGACGTGGACGAACTGCTGCACAATCTCGACCGCTACGCCGAGCGCACCCGCACCGGCGAAGTGGTCGGCTATCGCCTCGAGCGCAGTCGAATCGAGCGCGCGGCGGCGGCCGGGGATACGCCCGAGGAGGTGCTCGCGCTGCTTGAACGCCATTCGCGCGCGCCGATCCCCCAGAACGTCGTCTACTCCATTCGCGCGTGGGCGGGCAGCGTCCGTTCCGTCTCCCTCGAACGGGGCCTCCTGTTCACCGCCAGCGATCCCGCCGTCGTGGAGACGATTGTCAACCACGCGCCCCTGAAGGATGCGATCATTCGGGTAGTCGATCCGCGGACGATCCTGCTTTCCGAAGAGGCGGGGGAGTCGAAGCTGATCCACGAACTTCGCGCCCTCGGCATATACGTGCAATAGACCCCATGCGTTTCGCCCTGCCGCTGATCTTCCTCCTGCCGATTGTCGCTGGCGCGGAGGAGTTGGCGGCGCTGAACGACCCTTCGCGCGGAGTGCGTGAGGCGGCGGTCGGAAGGCTGGCCGCGTCGGAACTGACCGTCGCCAATCTGATCGCGCTGCTCGGGCATGACGAAGATCGCGTGCGCCGCGGCGTTTGCAGGGCCTTGGCGCTGCGCGGCGATCCGTCCGCGATTCCCGCCCTGATGGTCGAGGCGCCGCCGGGCACACCCGAAGCGATCGTGGACATCGCGGAGCGCAACCGGCTCGATCTTCCCGCGATCGCGCTGCTCGCCAAGCCGGAGCTGCGCGTGGCGCTGGAGCAGGCCCACGCGGCTCGTGTGCATGCGCTGGTTGCGCGCGGCGGCCGCTCCTTGGATCTGTCGCGTCCGCAGTCGTATCGGCGGCTGTTTGCGGGCGGCGTCTGGGCCGAGCGCCTGCTTTTGGAAATCGCGCTCGATGCGGAACAGCCCAGCGCGCGTCGCGTGCGCGCCGTGCACGGTGCGCACCTGATGTTGGGGCGCGCCATGCACGACGATCTCGCCGCGCTGATTACCGATGTGGATCCGAACGTTCGCTCCGCCGCGCGCGTCCTGCTCTGGCGGCTTCATACGGAGCAGGGCAACAAGGTGTTGGCGGCGCTTTTGGAGCAGGGCGACCTGAACCGTTCCAAGGATCTCTTCACGCTCGTCTCCGCGGCGGAGCAGGGCGGGGAGCTGTCGAATCGGGGCGCGGAGTTTCTCGCGAATCTGATCAAGAAGGGGGAGCCGGCGCTCGCCGCCGATGCGGGGCGCGTCCTGTTGCGCAAGGATCGCGAACGGGCCATCGAGTTGCTTCACACGCGCGTGCGCGCCGAGTTGGCCCAGAAGAACCCGCGGCCCGCGGCGCTCTTCTTTCTCGCCTGCGGGAGGCCCACGACGCGCTTCGTTCACATGGCGAGCAACTGCAAGGACCCGCTGGTGCGCTTGGCGGCGGAGCCCCGTGTCTCCAAGCTCGCGCCCTCACTGCTCAAGGAACTGCTCGACCCGGAGCCGGGGCCCTTTGAGTGGATTCGCGTGCGCGTCGTCACGGCGCAGCTCTACCGAACGGGCGCTCCGTGGGAGGACAAGCAGCGCTTCGTTCGCGGCCTGCTCGCCACCGACGTCGCAAGCTGGCGCGCGAGTGGACTGAGCATGCTGCGCGGCGCGCCCGCCGACATCCTCAAGCCGCTCCGATCGCAGATCGTGCGGGCCATGGGGGAGTCGCACGAGTCGGTTCGCGTCTTTGCCGCGATTCTGCTCATGCCCGCCACGGATGCGCAGCGCGTTCTGTGGAGTGCTCTCTATGACGGCGACCTGCGGACGGCCTGGGTCGCCGGCCCGAAGCTCGATCCCGGAATCGGCCGCCAGACGCCCGTGGCGGAGCGCCGCCGGCGGGCACGCGAAGCTTTGTCGGCGCTTGACCGACAATAGGGATACGTGCTGGCCATTTCGTGGGACGACCTCGTTCGTCTGCTGCAGGAACCCTGGTTCCTCAAGGGTGCTGCTGCCGTCGTCTTGTTCGGCGGTCTGCTGCTCTTCACCCGGGGTTTGCGCCGTGTTGCCGCGGAACTCGAGCGTCGCCGGGCGCTCGCCGACTACGTGCGCGGTCTCGACGAGTTCCTGCGCGGCGATTTTGGGGAGGCAATCACGACGCTGGAGCGGGTGTTGGAGCGCGATCCCGAAAACGTCGAGGCGCGCATCGCGCTGGGTGACTGCTACCGCGAGACCGGCGACCCCGCCGAAGCGAAAAAGCACCACCACCACGTGCACAAGGTTTTTGGCAACGAGTTGGCGCGCAACTTCCTGTCGCTCGGCCGCGACGAGTTGGCGCTGGGGCACTACGACCGCGCCGTGGAGGCGTTCGAAAAGAGCCTCGACCTGAGCCGCGGCGAACGGGATGCGATCTGGTCGCTTGCTTCCGCCTACGCGGAGGGCGGCAACCCGATCGCGGCGGCGGAATATCTGCAGCGGCTGCATCCGGACGGGCCGGTGGCGGGGGTGTCGGCGACGGAGCGTCGCAACGCGGCGAAGCTGCTCTGCGACGCGGCGGCTGCATCGCTGGCCGAGGGCAACGCGGAGAGCGCCGTACGCTTCTTCACCGAGGCGCTCGCCTTCCAGCCCTCCGATCTGCGCGCGCGCTCCGGCCTGCTGCGCGCGGCGCATGCACTCGGGGACGAAGAGCGCGCCAAGCAGATCGTGCACGATCAGATCGAGAAACTGCGCGCGCTCGCCGAGGATGGCGAGGTGCTCTTCGAGGCGGCTGCCATGGCCCCGCAACCAATGCCCACGAATCCTTCGCCGGAGCCGACCGGGCGCTTCCTGCCCGCCATCGCATCCGACATGGGCGCGCTCGTCGCCGCGGTCGAAACGAAGACGGCGCGCTACCGCTGCAGTTCGTGCAGCACGCTGTCGCGCGAGCACGCGACGGTCTGCGGCCACTGCGGTGCGGTGGGTACCGTCGATGCGCTCTCTGCGTTGAATGCCGCCTATCTGATGCCGCTCGCAAACCACGCGGAGGCGGCCTCGGAAATCGAGGAGAGCGCGGCGTACGTGCAGTCGCTGGCGCGCCAGGCGGCAATCGGCGACGAAGCGGCTCTCACGCGGTTGCTGGCGATGGGTACCGGTGCGATCTACGACGTTTTTGCGGGCCTGCAACAGATGGAGGCGCGCCGCTATCTCGGCGCGCGCATGGCGCGTCTCGGCCCGGACGCGGCGCGCGAGGTGCTCGCTTGCCACGAGGCGCGCGCGGCAGCGGGACGCGGCGTGCGGCCCCACGACGAATTCGCGGTGGGCTTTTTCCTCGCGCTCGGTGACGACGGCGACCAGGGCCTGGCGCGGTTGGGCGGCGCGCGCGGAGCGGCGTTGGCGGGCGCGCTGGCCGATCCGCGCCTTGCACCCGAATTGCGCGACCGCGCCCTGGAGCAGCTACGCGGCAGCGGTAGCGGAATTGTCCCCGCATTGGTGGATGCGGTTGCGACCGAGGGCGATGCGGACGGCGCGCGGCGTGCTGCCGAACTGGTTCGCCCGCACGGCGTCGGTGCGATCGAGAAGCGCTACTTGCAGGCCAAGCTGCTCGGGCGGTTCTTGGGCGCGCATGTTTCCCGCCGCCGCGCGGCCGCCGACATCCTGGCGCGCACCGGACTGCCCGAGGCGGCCGATGTGTTGCGCCGCGCCGCCGCGCGCGAAAAGGACGACGCGCTGCGCAGCCACTACGCCGCGGCACAGGCCAGAGCCGAAAAGGGAGGCGCGGTCCAGTGAGTGGCAAGCCGAAGCGCCGGGTGAAGGATCGACTGCTCGACAAGGTGCCGGTGGTCGGGCGCGCGCGTCGCGTGCAGGGTTGGATTCGCCGTAACAAGGGCTGGTTCTATCTGGCGCTCGCGATTGTCGTGATCTTCATGGTGGGGCCGGCGCTGCGCATCGTCGCCACCTTCTTCTCGATCCTCGCGCCGATGATCCGCACGCTGCTGGACAACCCCGTCGGCCGCGTCATCTTCTACACGGGTGTGGCAATCATCGTCGGCTGGCTCCTCTGGCGTCGCACGCGACAGCGCGTCTACCGCGTCTACGGACTCAACGCGATGCGCGCCTTCCTGGACGGCATGAACCTGATGATCCTCGACCGCTGGGAGCGCGCCATTCCGCGCTTCGAGTCGGTCGTGCGCGCGCCGCGCTGGATCAACCTTGAGGATGGCGTGCCGGAGCATCGTGACATCCGCGTCGATGCGATGTTGAAGATCGCTTTTTGCCATCTGCGCTGTCACCGGCCCAACGAGGCGAAGGCGTGGCTGCTGCGCGTGCAGGAGGCGGCGATCCTCTCCGACCACGTGCGCCGCAACTTCAACGAGTTGCGCGCGCTCTCGTACGACCAGAGCGACGAGATCGAACCCGAAACGATTCTCAAGGAGCTGGAAAAAGCGGACAAGAAAGATGCGCGCAATCGACGCGTGTTGGAGGCGCTGCGCGACAGGCTTGAGGCGACCGGCGAACTGGAGCGGGCGGCGCGGGTCACCAAACGGCTCGTGGCGTCGCATGCAGGAATCGAGAAGGAGCAGGCCCAGGAGCATTTGGCGCTACTGGAGCACCGCATCGCGCATCGCGCGTTGGGTTCAGGAGCGGGAGCCGGCGGAAAGCCGCCGCGTGCACTCAAGGCGCACGCGCGTGATCCGCGGTCGGCGATCCTGGTCGGCGATCTCGCACTGGAGCGGGACGATCTCAAGGGTGCGCTACGCGCCTGGAGTCGCGCGGTCAGCCTGCCCGTCTTCGACCGCATCGCGAAGTTGCTGGCGGACGGACGCCTGGAGGGGGAAAAGCAACGGCGCATGCTGCTCGATCTCTTCCCCTACGCCGGGACCATGCTGGTGCTCGCACGCCACTACCAGGAAAAGGGCGAGCACCGCAAGGCGAAGGCCGCGGTGGAACGCGCGATGGAGGCGGGCGGCGCCAATCTCGAGGCGCTGCGCATCTACGCCGACGCGCTCATGCACGAAGGCGACG
>CBDURV010000184.1:0-7487 GCA_965369495.1 uncultured bacterium | reverse complement strand
AACCCTGCCGTGACGCCAAAGATGCCGTCGTAGACGAGCACTTCGTACTTGCCAGGCGCAAGATCCTTGAACACGGCGCCGTTCCACCCCAAATCGGCAAAGCGCAGCCAGCCCTCTTTTTCGCCGGACCGTCGCAGCACCACGAGATAGCGGTGCATGTTCTTGCCGCCGCGGCGCAGACCCACCACGAGGGTGCGGTCGCCGTGGTGGGGAGCAATCTTGGGCGCTTTGAAGTGGAGATCCTGTTGCTTGGCGTCGGTGACGGTCACATGGCGCATGAGCCGACGGTTCCAGAGCAGCATGACGTAGTCACCGCTGCGCGGCGCGGCCGGTCCATTGAACTCGACGAACTCGCCTGGGGTCGTGACCAGGTGGGACACATCCCGCCCCTGGTCGTAGACAATGCGCGACAGTTGCACGCGATCCCGAACGGGCGGCGTGCCGGGAACATCCAGCTTAAGTCTCACACAGTGACTGACCCTCGGTCCAACCCGCGCTGTGAAGGTCGTGCGCTCGCCCGCTTTCACTTCGACATCGTAGGTGCGAGTTTCGCGCCCGGGTGACAGAAGCTTGACGCGGTACTTGCCGGGATTGAGTCGGTGCGGCCCGATCGATGAACCGGTGGCGTAGTTGTCGCTGCGGTGCGGCGGTCGCCAGACTCCGTCCTGGTGGAGAATGCGCAGGGCGGCGATGACGCGGCCATCGATTGCCAGATCGTTACCCACGATGCGCCCCGCGAGTTCCCCTTTTTCAGGAGGGTCCTCGGCCTGCACGGAGAGGGCCAGCAAGGCGAGGAGAGGTCCCGCGAGTTTCACGACATGCAGGTTACTTGAAGCTGATCACCGGGCGCGGCGGATCCCACGGGCCGGGGTCGACCTCCTTGGGGATCTTCAATTTGGGATAGAGCGCCTTGGCCAGCGTCCAGCAGTCGGCGTCGCGGCGGTCGTCGGTGTGGGAGTGCTCGGTGCAGAGTTCCGTGAATCCGCGGCGGCCCACTATGCAGGCGCAGAACGACTCGCCGGTTCTTTGGTGGTACTCGTCGCGCACGCCGAAGAGGTAGTGGCAGAGTTCGTGCGCGAACACATGCTGGAACGGCACCGTGTCCCAGGCAATGCCCTCGGGAGGAAACATGATCCAGTCGCCGATGCGACGGCGCTTCTTTTCGCGGTTGTTCTTGATGTCGGTGACCGTCTTGAGCCAGGTCATGCCGTGCGCGAACGGGTGCGGGTTGGTTTCGCGATCGCGAAACTCGTTCGTGATCATGATGTCCGCCTCGTTCCAGCGCCCCTTCTTCGCGTGGATCTCGGCTCTGTGAATCGACATCTGGCCGTCGGTCACGTCGAACAGGCGGCGATTGGCTCCCTCGATGCCGGCGCGCAACGCACTCACGTAGGCGGCATCGGCGGGGCGGTCGAGGCTGATAATCAGATCGACCCAATAGCGACCGTCGCGTTCGAACACTTTGACGCGACTCGACTCGTGGGGGACTGCCAGATAGCGCGGCTTGTCCGTCACGCGCACCGGTTTGGGCGCGGGCCGCCGCGAGGCGATGAGCAGTTTGCCGCGCGGAAGTTGCAGCGCGATGGCGGCGATTGCCGTCGCCAACACGCTGCCGCCCTTCTTGTCGGCGTCGTCCCAGTGACCATCCTGCTGCTGATCGTGCAGCAGCACGTCACGGAACGACCGATGGAAGTCATCGGCCGCGCCGGCACTCTGCCCGTGCATGAGCAGGCCGGTGAAGAGCAGGAAGAACCACTCATGTTCGCCGAATGCGTCGAGGCGCCGGTAGTGGCGCCGGTGGCGGTCGAGGATCTTGGGATCCACGCTCGCGCCCGCACGCAGCAGCGCATAGAGCGCGCCCGCCGACTGCCCGGGCGTGCCGTCGAGACCCTTGTCCGATGTGCGGTAGACGAAGGCGCCGTTTTTTCCGACGCACTTGAGCAGATAGCGCGTGGCGCGGCGAATCGCGTCGCCATCCACCTCGATACCCGCGTCGCGCAGATGGTTGAGCGCCGCCGTGCAGCTATAGGTCGTGGCCAGTAGTCGCCACCCGGCGCGCGTGAACTGCGGATGATCCTTGAAGTCGGGCGCGTAACCCCATGCGCCCGTGCGCGGATCCTGCGCGCGGGCGAGGTAGGCGGCGACCTCGACCATGCGCTGCTTGAGTACCGGGTCCGGGGCGCGCGCATAGAGCTCGGCCAGGAAGATTGCCGCCAGTGGCGTCTCGAAGTGCGTGTAGGTGAGCGCGATCGGATCGCGCGAGACGGCGAAGAGGCCGGGCAGGCTCTTGGTCGCCAGCAGGAACCGCTTCGCCTTTTCGACCTGCGGCGCGTAGTCGTCGCCCTCGGCCAGCAGCGCGAGACCGGCCAGCGCCGTGAGCGCGATGTCGATTTCATCGATCGAACGGGTGAGCCGCTTGCCCTCGGGCGTTCTCATCTCGCGCTCCGCCTTGGGCTTGGACCAGCGCCCGTCCGCCTGCTGCCGAGTCGCCAGCCACTTGAGTGAGCGCCGAATGGCGGGCGTGCACGAAGGGCAGCCCTCGGGGCAGGTGCGTGAGTGCGGGCGCGGCGGCACCGATCGCTCCGTGCCCCTGCGATCGGGGGGCTTGGTCGGTCGCGGCGGGTTCCACAACTCCTTGTGCTTGATCTTCGCGGCGCGAAGCTGCTTGGCGTACTTGCTCGCGCTGGTCGGTCCGACAATCAGCTTCATAGGTGAGCCGACCGAGGAGAAGACGATTGTCGAGGGCGAGTACTTGAGGCCGTACTTCGCGACGAGGTTCAGGTTCTTGCCGCGCTGCAGTTTCACCAGCAGGAATCCGGCCAGCTCCTTTTTCACCGGATTGCGCCCCAGCATCTTTTCGAGCGAAGTGGATGCGCGGTTGCCCGACTCGAGCAGCACGCACAGCACCGGCTGGCGTGTCTGCGTCGCACGGCGCTTCGCGTCGGCGAGCGACGTGAATTCGCCCGCGGTAGCGTGGGTGCAGAGCAGCAGAAGCAGAACCGAAGCGCGCGCCATTATCGCTTGGGCATGGTCTTGTCCGGCGCGACTGCGCGCAGCGCCTTGCCCAGGCTGCGCGCCTTGAGCTTCTTGCCGGCGTAGTGCTTCTTGACCTTGCCGTCCTTGCCGATCACCAGCACGGCCGGCGTTTCCTTGATCGCGTACTTGGCATCGACCGCATCGACGTCCAGCTTCACGGCGGGGTTCTGTTTTCCAAAACGGCGCACGAGCGGATCCATCAACACGTCGTTTTGAACGGAGGCCGCAGTGTCCTTGGCGGAGTAAACATAGAGCAGCACGCCGCCGCGTCCCTTGCGCCCCGCGACCTCCGCCACCGCCGCATCGACTTCGTCGCGCCACTTGAAGTTCATGTCCTCGCCCGGGACGTAGCGCCCTTCGCGCGTGCCCATCCACCAACGCATGTAGGGAATCAGTTCGCGCGGCCACTTGTGACCGAGATTGGGCTGAAACCGCGCCTCGACCGAGCGCACCTTGCCCTTCAGCGCGGGCACCGTCTGGGCCGCGGACTTCGCGTTGCCGTCCTGCTCGCCCGCCAGCGCCAGCACGCCGAGGCGCTTCTTGGCCCACTTGGGCACCGATCCCCCGGAGTAGCCCGCCGCGATCCACGTCGCGCTGACCGGCTTGAGTTCATCCGAAAAGGCGAGTGGGCCGAGGTTCCAGCCGCCGTTGGAGAAGCCGACGACGTGCACCTTGTCGGGATCGACCGGCATGACCTTCATGATGTGCTGGGCGATGCGCAGCGTCGCGTCGATGTCCGGCTTGTTCCACGACCTGCCGTGCGCGGAAGAGGCGACGACGAGATATCCATCGCGTGGCCAGTCGCGCAGTGAGTGCGACAGGTTGATTCCCGAATCGCCCATTCCATGCAGCAGCACGATCATGGAGCAGCCCGTCTTGCGTTCCGATAGATCCTCCGGAACCAGCAGCGCTGTCTTGAGTCCCTCGAGCACGTGCTCGGAGCGGCCCGGGGGGTAGGGGAGATCACCTGCCGCGACGACCGCGGTCAGAAGGAGAATCGGAACGAGTACGCGCACCGTTATAGAATGCCCTGCATGCCTAACTACGTGTTGCTGATCGCGATTTTTTGCGTCGCTTGCGGGGGCGATGCGGAGAAGGGATCGACCCAGACGGCAACGCGTGCCCCCGCAACCCCCTCCAACCTGCAGCGCCTCGAGGCCTACCGGTTGCCGGAGGAGCTTTCGCAGGTGCGCGTCAACGGCAACGCGGCGGATGTCGGCTGGCGCCGCGCGCGCGAGGTGGTGGTTCCGCTTCAGGGCGAGGAGGGGCACGGGCCGAAACAGGTCACCGTCAAGGCGATTTACAGCGAGCGGTTCGTCTACTTCCTGCTCATTTGGCGCGACGAGCAGATGGATCAGAACTGCTTTTCCCGTTTCGAGAAACCGGGCCAGTGGCGCATGCATGAGGGGGAAGACGCGGCGATGCTGCTCTTCGCTCCCAGCAGCCAGGCGGAACCGTTCCGCGCGCGCGGGTTCGATCTGGTGGTGACGGACGGGCAAATCGCGCACCCGGGCGGCCGCGACTTTTTCGACGCCTGGTATTGGGGCGTGCAGACGACGCGCCCGCAGAACCGAGCGCGCGATCATTGGCTGCGCCCCGACCAGAAACTGCGCGGCGACAGCCAGCCCGAGGAATCCGACAACGTGCCCAACTGGAACAGCGCAGAGTCCGCGCCCGCCGGGGTGCCGAAGCGCGGCAGGGAAAAGGCGGCGACCGTGCTGCACTGGCGCGACTCGATTGCCCTCACGCCCGAGCGCATGGCGCTCATGAAGGCGGAAAACAACTTCGGCTGGAAGGTGCCCGGCGTCCTGTCGCGCAAAATGCTGGGTAGCCGCGCGGATGTCCACGCGAGCGCCCGGTTCGCGGGCGGGTCGTGGGTCATGGAGCTTGCGCGTCGACTCGACACCGGCAACCGCGACGACCATGTGCTGGGCGATGCCATGCACACCGCACTCTTTGCCTTGGCGATCTGGGACGGAACCGGGAAGGGCGTCTACCCCGGTCGATACGGCGCCGAATGCACGCGCTCCGCGGCGATCGAACTGGTCTTCCTGTCGCAGTCCTGAGCAGCGGCGTGTCGGCGCGTTCGACACTTGGCGGAATCCCCGAGACTCTTCGAACCGTCCGTGTGAGCATTCGTTTTTGCATGCGACACGCTATGGATAATGAACCTATGAATCGACGCATCCTGCCCTTCCTGATTGCCCTCGCCGTGGTCGCCTGTGGTGACCCCGAGACCGCGCAAGCCCAAGGTGAACCCGCCGCTCCCAAAGCCACGAGTGAGGTCGATCGTTCGTCCGTGCAGGCGTCCATCGACAAGGGCGTCGCCTTCCTGCGCGCGCAGGCCAACAAGGCGGGCGTTTTCGAGGTCGAGTTCAAGGGCCGGAAGGGCCCGAGTGCGGCGCACACCGCGCTGGCGCTGGCGCCCATTGCGCGTGAACTCGCCAAGCGGAAGCGCGCGGACGACGCGCTGGTGCAGGGCGCGACCAAGTTCCTGCTTTCGCAGCAGCGCGAGGACGGCGCCATCGAGCCGCACAGCCACGCCAAGTACGAAAACTACTACACCTCCGCCGCGCTCATGGCGCTCGCCTACATCAACGACCCGGCGACCGCCGCGGCGCGCGAGAAGATGAAAAAGTTCATCCTCTCGTTGCAGCGCCTCGAGGACGAGCGCATCAAGGGCGGCTTCGGCTACAACACCGCCAAGAGCGCGGACCTCTCCAACGCGCAGTACGCGGTCGAGGCGTTGCGCACCGCCGGCGTGCCGGACACCGACCCCGCCATGGAGCGGCTGCTCGTCTTCCTGGAGCGCACGCAGAACCGCAGCGAGAACGAAAACAACAAGGACGCCAAGTACGAGATCGACGGCAAGAAGATCGTGCCGGGCAACGACGGTTCGGCGGGCTACGAGCCGGGCGTCTCCAAGGCGGGTATGCAGCGCCTGCCCGATGGCACCTACATCCCGCGCGGCTATGGCTCGATGACCTACGCCCTGCTCAAGTGCTACATCCTGGTGGGCCTCAAGGCCGACGCGCCGCAGGTCAAGGCGACGCTGGCGTGGCTGGGCGACAACTACTCGTGGGACGAAAACCCCGGCTTCCGCGACGTCGCCAAGGAGAACAACGTCCCGCAAGCGCCCTACTGGGGTCTCTTCTACTACTACGTGACCGCCGCCAAGGCGCTGCGTCTCGTCGGCGCCGACACGATCAAGACCGACGACGGCGACAAGGACTGGCGCGCCGATCTTGCCGCCGCGATCTTGAAGCGACAGGCAGCGGACGGCTCGTGGATCAACACGCAGTCGGACCGCTGGGAAGAGAAGGACAAGATCATCACCACGGCGTACGCGGTCATCGCGTTGCAGGAGATTCTTGGCAAGGACTAAGCTTCTCTCCGCCTGCGGATGGTTAGGGGGTGCGGGGGCAGCGATTGCCTTCGTGCTGCTCGCCCTGCGGCCGGAGAACGGCACGGCGGCGCTCTTCGCGGCGGCCTACTTGGCGCTTGCGGCGGGCGCGTGCTGCGGCCCGTTCCTGTCGCCGCGCGGCGTCGCCGCGTTCCTGAGCGCCTCGATGTTGCTCTGCTGCTCGGTCGCGTGGGCGCGGCAGGGGTCTATCCTCTTGGCGTTGCCGGTCGCCGGGTTCGCGGGACTTTTCGCCGCCACCGGCGCCGCGCTCGCGGGTGCGATTCGCGTGGATTTCATGCGACCGCTCATCGCCCTGGCCGGGTTGGCGCTGCTGACGACGTTTTTCTACTGGGACGACGCGTTTTTGCTCACCGCCGCCGATCGCAAGGCAAGCGCCAGCCTCGCCTTCCACCTCAATCCGGCCGCCGCCGTTTCGGTCATGCTCGACTTCGACTGGATGCACGCCAAGGCGCTGTATACGAACAACCAGACGGCCGAGTCGATCTTCAGCGTGCCACTGTCCGGCGCCTCGATCTACGCGGCCAAGATGGCGGCGCTCCTGGTGCCCGCGGGCGCGATTGCGTTCTGGAGGGAACGGCGTGGTGCGTAACCGCGTGCTGGTTGTGGGTGCGGGCGGTCTCGGCTCGCCCGTCGTGCGTGTCCTGCTCGACTCCGGCGTGACCGACATGACCGTGCTCGATCCCGACGTCGTGGCGCTCGAGAACCTGCATCGGCAGATCCTCTTTCGGGATGCCGACATCGGACGCGGCAAGGCGGAGGTGCTGGCGGACCGGCACGGCATCGAGGCGCTGGCGCTGCGTCTCGACGACGGCAACGCGCGCGAGTTGATCGAGGGCCGCGCCGTCGTGGTCGATGGCACGGACAGCTTTGCCGACAAGTACCGCATCAACGACGCCTGCCTCGCCCTCGACGTGCCGCTGGTGCATGCGGGGGGAGCGCAGTTTCGCGGCCAGGTGCTGGTGGTGCGACGAGGCGGCCCCTGTCTGCGCTGCCTTTGGCCTGAACTCCCCGATTCCTGCGAATCCCA
>CBDURV010000183.1:0-7551 GCA_965369495.1 uncultured bacterium | reverse complement strand
GCATTGGCATTCCCGAGTACTTCTCGATCTGCGATGCGTCGGACCAGATTTCCGCGGTCAAGGGCGCGCTGCGCGACCTGCACATTCCCGAAAGCGTGATCCACCCGCGCGCGCTGCAGGCGAAGATCTCGCTCTTCAAGAACCAGCTCGTGACGCCGGACAAGCTGCTCTCGCAGGCGGTCGACAACCAGGACGAACTGATCGGCCGCGCGTACCAGAAGTACAACGAGCATCTGCGCCGCGCGCGGTCGCTCGACTTCGACGACCTGCTGCTGGAAATGCTGCGCCTGCTGACCGATGTCGAGGAACTGCGCGACGAGTACCGCGAGCGCTTCCGCTACATCATGGTGGACGAGTACCAGGACACCAACGGCCCGCAGTACGAGATCGTCCGGACACTCGCCGGCGTGCGCCGCAACCTGTGCGTCGTGGGCGACGACGACCAGTCGATCTACGGATGGCGCGGCGCGGACGTCAAGAAGATCCTCGCCTTCGAAAAGGACTTCCCCGGCGCGCGCGTGATTCGCCTGGAAACCAACTACCGTTCCACCGAGCAGATCCTCGACGCCGCCAACAAGGTCATCAGCAACAACCCGTCGCGCCACGAGAAGACGCTGCGCAGCCACTACGGCCCGGGCGACGACGTCAAGATCGTCGAGGTGGACGACGAGGAGCGCGAGGCGATCGGCGTCGTCGGCGACATCATGAAGCGCGTGCGCCTGGGCGCGAAGCTCAAGGACTGCGCGATCCTGTTTCGCACCGCCGTGCAACCGCGCGCGTTCGAGGCGGTGCTGCGCCAGCGCGAGATTCCCTACGTGCTGATCGGCGGCCAGTCGTTTTTCGACCGCAAGGAGGTGCGCGACGTGCTCGCCTACCTCAAGCTGGTGGCCAACCCGCTCGACGAGGTGTCGCTGCTGCGCATCATCAACTGCCCGCCGCGCGGCATCGGCAAGAAATCGATCGACTCGGCGCTCAAACACGCCACGGAACTCGGTGTCTCGGTCAATCGCGCATTCGAGCGCCCCGACGACATCGTCGGCATGTCCAACACGGCGCGCACGGCGATCACCGACCTGCGCAACACGCTGCGGCCCTACACGCAGGAAGATCCCGGCAAGGATCTGCCCGGATTCATCCAGCGTGTGCTGCAGGCCGTCACCTACCGCGCGGAAGTGGAGCGTTGCTACAGCGACGTTCTTACGCGCAAGCAGCGCTGGGCGGCGGTCGAGGAGCTCTTCAACTTCGCCGAGAACTTCACGCGGAGGAAGAGCGACCCGACCCTCGCCGGATTCCTCGAGGCGCTCACGCTCAGCCAAGCGGGCGATCACAGCAGCAAGGACGACGCGGGAAAGAAAGATGCCGTGACGCTGATGACACTGCACGCGGCGAAGGGGCTCGAATTTCCGCGTGTCTATCTCGTGGGCGTCGAGGAGGGCTTCTTGCCGCACGGCAGGTCGGTGGCCGAGGACGGAATCGAAGAGGAGCGGCGTCTCATGTATGTGGGCGTGACGCGCGCGCAATACCACCTCACGATTACCCACGCCAAGTCGCGTGCGCGCCACGGCCACCGCGGCCCCAGCATGCCCTCGCGCTTCCTGTTCGAGATCAAGGGGGAGACGCCGCCCAAGGACTGGCGACCGGCCGGATCGGCGCCTGCGCCCGCTACGAGACGGAAGAGCTCCAAGAAGCGTTCGAAAGCATCGCGTTTGTAGCCGGCAGGCCTTACCCTTGGCGTCCGCATGGACGTCGAACGCTTCCTCGAACACCACGGTCTGACACAGAACCCCTTTGGAGCGGAAGAGGCCCGCCACGATCCCGTTTTCGAACGGATCGTCGCCACTTCGGGCATGTCGCATCCCGAACTGGTCAAGGTGCTGGGCAACGCCGATCGCCCGCACACCTCGGTCGTCTTCGGCGAGAAGGGGTCGGGCAAGACCGCGCTGCGCCTGCTCATGGCGCGCCGCGTCGGTCTCTACAACCGCGAAAACGCCGAGCGCCGCACGCTGGTCGTCGCGTATGACGACTTCAACCCGGTGCTCGACACCGTGGCGCACAACCGGTCGCGCCTCGGCAAGCGCCGCAGCCGTGATCCCGATCGGCTGCTGGCGTCGTTCCGCCTTGAGGACCACCAGGACGCGATTCTGTCCATCGCCGTGACCAAGCTCGTGGACGGCCTGCTCGGCAACACGCAACCGGGCATCGAAGCGATGCTCATGCCGCAGGGCGTGGACGACCGCATCAAGAAGCTGCCGCACGCGACGCGCGTAGACATCGCGACGCTGGCGGCGCTCTACGACACGCCGCGCGGCACCGGCGGAACCAACGAGCGCTGGGACAAACTCAAGAAGAAGCTCAAGCTGGGCTGGACCACTCCCAGTTGGCTGCTGATGGCCGGCGTGGTCATGCTGACCATCGTCGCGCTCGGCCTCTTCGTCGCGCCCTTCGCGCACAAGTGGTTCGAGTTCGACGCGGCGCTGGTGCCCGCCTGGGCGCTGCCGGCGGCCGGTGTGGCGGCCGTCGCCGCGCTGGTGGCGTGGATCGCCCTCTTCCTGCGGCGGCTCAAGGTTTGGCGCCTCACGCGGCGCATCCTGAAGGAGTGCCACGCGATCGAGCGCGAGCCGTCGCAGTTGCGCCACATGCTGAAGGACATCCCGAAAAAGGACCGGCTCGAACAGCCGTGGCCGCGTCCGGGAGGCGACGGCACCAACGCACGCTACGAAATGACGACCAAGCTGATCAGTGTGCTGGGCCACTTCGGCCACAACTCGATTGTCGTGTTCATCGACCGCGTGGACGAACCGACGCTCGTCGCCGGACGCCCCGAACGCATGCGGCGCCTCACCTGGCCGCTCTTCGACTCGAAGTTCCTGCAGCAGGACGCGATCGGGTTCAAGCTGCTGCTGCCCATCGAGTTGCGCTACCTGATGAAGAAAGAGGACGCGACGTTCTTCCAGGAGGCCCGCCTCGACAAGCAGAGCATGGTTGATCGCCTGGCGTGGTCGGGGGCGACTCTCTACGACCTCTGCTCCGCGCGCCTGCGGGCATGCCATCGCGAGAACGACAGCGAGATCTCGCTCACGGACCTGTTCGCCGATGACGTCGCACGCGACGCGCTAATCGAGGCGTTGAGCCAAATGCAGCAACCACGCGATGCATTCAAGATGGTCTATGCGGTCATGCTGGAGCACTGCAGCAACGTGCCCACCGAGGACGCGGAGTACCGCATTCCGCGTCTGACGCTGGAGTCGGTGCGGCGCGAGCAGGCGCAGCGGATCAACGATCTGCAGCGGGGCTTGAGCCCGGCCTAGCCAGCGCATCCGCCCGAAATGGGGGCGAAAAAGTCCCATATCAGGCGGAAAACCCGTGGAATTCGGCCACCCCCCAAGCTTGCCTGATGCGTTTGGGCCGGGTATCCTTCTTGAGACTGAGTCTCAACCTCAACCCCGAGATCACGGCAAGATCACATAAAAATGACCGAAATCCCGCTTCCTGACGGCGCTTTGCTTCGCGAACGCCCCGCCGATCACACCACGCTGGCCGATCTGCGTCCGGGTGACAAAGCGGTTGTCTGCTGCGTGCGGCAGGGCGAAAACAAGCGCCGGCGCCTGCTGGAAATGGGATTCGTATCCGGGACAACGCTGCGATTCGTCGGCGTGGCCCCGCTCGGGGATCCGCTTCACGTCGAAGTTCGCGGCTATCAGCTCTCGCTGAGGCGTGCCGACGCCCGTGGAATCCTCGTCCGCGCAAGCTAGTCGGCTGCTCGCTGTTGCGGGCAACCCGAACAGCGGCAAGACGTCTCTGTTTAACCGTCTCACCGGCCTGCGCCACCGCGTGGGCAACTACGCTGGCGTAACGGTCGAGCGCGTCGAAGGGACGATGACGTTCGCGGATGGCGAAACGCGGCGCGTCGTGGATCTGCCCGGCTGCTACAGCCTCTCCTCCAACGCCCCCGACGAACGCATCGCGCGCGACGCGCTGCTCGGACTGCTTCCCGATACCCACCAGCCCGACGCCGTGCTGGTGGTCGTGGATGCGTCCAACCTGGAACGCAATCTCTACTTCGCCACGCAGATGCTCGAAGTGGGCGTGCCGATGTGCATCGCGCTCAACATGATCGATGTTGCCGAGCGACACGGCCACAAGGTGGACGCGGCGGCACTCGAAAAGGAACTGGGCGTGCCGGTCGTTCCGGTCGTTGCGCGCACAGGCCAGAACTTCGACAAGCTGCGCGAGTCGATCCGAGAGGCGCGGCGCGGCGAACGGCTCTGGCGCATGCCGGCCGAGGCGGAAGAGGCGTTGAACGATCTGCACGTTGCGGTGCAGGCGTGCGGCTACCTGCCCACCGAGTCGGAAGAGGCCGAGGCGCTGCGCCTGCTCTGCCACGCGCGGGACGAGGATCCGTTTCTCGCGCGCGGCGGCGATGAACTGCGCGCCGCCGTCACCAAGGCGCGCGCGCGGCGGGAAGCGGCACGCATCGACCGCGAGGCGCTCGAAAGCGAATTCCGCTACGCGCTCTGCGAAGGCATCGTCGAGCGGGTCCGGTCGGACACGGGCGAGGGCGATACGCGCAGCGCCGCCATCGACCGCGTCGTGACCAACCGAGTATTGGGCCCGATCATCTACATCCTGATCATGGGCCTGATCTTCGAGTCGGTCTACACGTGGGCCGGACCGATGATGAACGGCATCGAGGCCGCCACGGGCTGGCTCGGTGAGCAGGTCGCGAGTCTGCTTGGGCCGGGCATGTTTACCGACCTGATGGTGAACGGCGTACTGGCGGGCGTGGGCGGGATCATCATCTTCCTGCCGCAGATCTGCCTGCTCTTCCTGTTCCTGTCGATTCTCGAGGACTGCGGTTACCTCGCGCGCGCCGCGTTCCTCGTCGATCGCGTCATGCGCGGCGTCGGCCTGCATGGCAGGGCGTTCATTCCACTCATGTCGTCGTTCGCCTGCGCCATTCCCGGCATCATGGCAACGCGTGCGATGGAGGATCGAAAGGACCGCCTCGTAACGATGTTGGTCGCGCCACTCATCTCGTGCAGCGCGCGCCTGCCCGTGTACGCGCTCATGATCGCGGCGTTCATTCCCAAGGGCTACCGGGGTGTCACGCTGCTCTCGATGTATGTGCTTTCCGTTGTGGCGGCGCTGGGCGCGGCGTGGGTGCTGCGCAAGACGGTCGTGAAGGGCACGCCGGCCACGTTCATGATGGAACTTCCGAGCTACAAGATGCCCGCGTGGGGTCACGTGCTGCGCACCGTGGCGCAACGCGGCGGCGTCTTCGTCAAACAGGCGGGCACCGTGATCCTCGCCATTTCGATCATTCTCTGGTTCCTCGCGACGTTCCCGCGCAGCGACGAGGCGGTCGCAGCGGAAGCGAAGACGCGCATCGAACAGGGCGCCAGCGAGACCGACACCGCAAACTGGGCCGGCGGCGAGAAGATCCGCCGCAGCTATGCCGGCCGCCTGGGCCGCGCGATGGAACCCGTGATCGAACCGCTCGGATTCGACTGGCGCATCGGCGTCGGCCTCGTCACGAGTTTCGCGGCGCGCGAAGTGCTCGTCTCGACAATGGGCATCGTCTTCAGCGTCGGCGACGAAGTGGACGAGGAGTCGGTGGCGCTGCGCGACCGTCTGCGCAACGCGAAACGCCCCAATGGCACCAAGGCCTACAACGGTCTCGTCGCGATATCGTTGATGGTCTTCTTCGTGCTCGCCTGCCAGTGCATGTCCACGCTGGCCGTGATCAAGCGCGAAACGAACACCTACCGCTGGCCGATCTTCTGCTTCGTCTACATGACCGCGCTTGCGTGGGTCGGCAGTTTCATCGTCTACCAAGGCGGTCTCGCGCTAGGATTTGGGTAGTGCAAGACCTCGCGGCAATCACGTTTCTCGCCTTCGCGGTGACCTACATCGGTTGGCGCTATCTGCGCAAGCGCGCCAGCGGCAACTGCTGCGGCGAGTCCGAGTGCCCGGCTGCTCGCGAGATGGTTGATCGCATCAAGCGCCACACTTGAACTGACTGCGCCATGAGGGGCGCAAACGGTTGACGCAACCCGCTGTCGGTTGCGAGCTACGTCTTTGCGCCCTCCTGCTTGTCGTATCCCAGGTTTCGGAACTTCGTGAGCAAGCGGGTCCAGAACGACGCCCCGGTGCAGAGCAGGATGCCCATCACGATCGAGGCAATCTGGCTAAGCACCATCGGGTTGTCGAGCCATCTCGGGCGAGCTTCACCAGTCCTTTGCCGATACTCGAATTCGTCGACCGGAACGATGTCGGCGTGCTCCAGGTAGCTCCCGAGAAGTCCCGGCACGGTGGTCGCAATGAGGAGCAGGCCGAAGGTCGCGAACACGACCGATTGAACGTCCGAGAGTCGCGCCGCGGGTCCGGTGGGCGTCTCGGTTTGGGGAAGCACCCTACGCGCCAGCAGAGCGCTGAACGCGAGTACGGCGAGCCCGATGACGACTGGCGAAACGATCACGGCGGTGTATGCCAGCTGCTGTGAAGATTTGAGCCAACCGCCTCTCCAGTAACTGACCAGCGCCGGAAACGAAATCACTCCCTGCGCGATCAGATAGAGAGCGAAGACGCGCACGGCGAGCAACGAGATGTCGGAGCGTGAAACCATGGTTGAGTGCATTCTATGGCGGTTCCAGCTTCATATGTTGCGGCACGACGCGCTATCATCGCGGCATGGCTCCCCGGATCTTCCTCGTCGCAATCGTCGTCGCCCTTGCCGCCGCCTGCGGCCGCGACATCAAAAAGCTCATGCCTCCGCCGGAACTCTACGCCTCGGGCCAACTCGATGCGTTCGCGGGCAAGAGCACCGACTACACGGTCTTCTTCGCCACCGACCGCAACGTCGTCGAGACGGACGAGCCGAAAAAGCGATTCGGCAACGAGCGCGGCGGCGGACTGCACGTGGGCCGCGCTACGGTGCGCATCGGTGGCGGGGAACGCGCATGGAGCGATGTCGCGGACGAGTCGAGAGCGGGCCGCCAACTGCCCATCGATCTGGTCGAGATCGATGACTACGGCCTGCTCGTCGGCACCTATTGGGAGAAAGAGGCCAAGTTCGCGGGGGATTGGTCGAAGGAGGCGTACGTTCCCGGCAACAAGTTCTACGCCGCCATCAACGAGGCGCTCAAGCAGACGAAGAGCAAGCGCATCGTCTTCTACTCGACCGGCTACAACGCGAACTTCTCGTGGCCGATCCAGATGGCGGGCCAGTGGACGCACTTCACCGCGCGCGACGCCGTTTGGATTTCGTTCTGCTGGGCCGCGTCGGACAGCATGTTCGCGTACGTGAAGGACGCGGGCACCGCCGGACTGAGCATTCGGCGGGCGCGCACGCTCCTGCTCGGCCTCGCGGAACACACCGACGTCGATAAGATCGACGTCATCGCCTACAGCTTCGGAGCGGTGATCTTGTCGGACGCGCTGGTCGAGATGCGCCTGATGCACCACGGCCAGACGAAAGAGCAACTCCGCAAGCTCAAGATCGGAACCGTCTTCTACGTGGCGCCGGACGAGGACCTCGACATGTTCCGCAAC
>CBDURV010000182.1:0-7589 GCA_965369495.1 uncultured bacterium | reverse complement strand
CTGAGTTTGCCTTGGGTGACCATGCCCGTTCCCGGCCGCACCCGACGATCCGCTCGTGGCTATCCTCCGGCGCGAGTCTCGCGGAATAACACCCGGTACCGTATCGGAGGGAGGAGGCGGAGCTGTTTGGGTTTGGTGGGCGGGATGATCAGTTCGAGGGACTGCGGTGGGAGTTTTTGGGGTTTCTCGCCCTTTTTGGGTTTGGGGGGACGGCGGCTGGGGGGAGCGACGAGTTCGTGGGTGACCGTGAGGGGCTTCCACTTGCCGCGCGTGCTGGTGCGCCACTCAAGTTTCCAGCCGTCCAATCGTTTGGCCTTGGTGCCCGCCACCGGGAGCAGCGTGATCGCCGTGATCGGCTTTCGCGGCCGACGCTTCCAAGTGGCGACGAGAGCGCCGTCCTTGTCCGTCTTCATGGTGGGCTGCGGGCTCGTGGGCAGCGCGCGGCCAATGCGCGGGGGCGCGCCCACTTGCGGGCCCGTGACGAGCAACTCCAGATCGGGTCGTCCGGCCGCCGGGGCGTAGTCGATTTCCATCGTGTGCCAACCTGCAGCGAGCGACACGGGCAGGTAGATCTGCCGAGCCAGCGAGGCGTCCTTGCAAAGCTGGCGACCCGCCACGCGCACGGAGACGGTCCCGTTCCCGCGCACATTCAGTTGATGCACCGTCTGCTTGCCGGACGCGGTCGCGACGTGGAGCGCACCGCGCAGCGCCAGCGTCTTGATGTCCTTGCGTCCCGCCAACTGATCGCTCAGCCGTAGACCACTGGCGCGCCCGCCGAGCGTCGTGACGATCCATGGCTCGCTGCCGTTGATCGTCGCAGCAAGCCCCAACGCGGGCTCGAACTCACCGGATGCCGCGGGCGCCGGCTTGGGCGGCACGATGTCGAGCCAAACGGGCGCCGCCTGAGCCTGCTTCGAGCGCACGTCGAGACGCACGCGTCCGGGGCCCAGCCTCGCACTGGCGAGATCGACTTTCCGCGAGCCGCAAAACACGTCGTACGCCTTCGCCCCCTCGACTCTGAGTCGGATCGAATCGCCGAGCACGTAGCGTTCTTTCGCCGCGACCGCTGTCAGCTTCGCTCCAAGATTGTCCACTTCAACGACGAAGCTCCGGCGCGTCCGCGTTTCGAGCGCATCCTTGGAAACCGCAACGACCGCCAACTCATGCGCGCCGTCCAATGCGGTCGTCGTGTCCCACTCGAGCGACGCACCCGAAGCGATGGGCAGTCCGTCCGCCCACAACTCGTAGTCGAACCCGGCCCCTTCGGGCGTGAACGTCACCGTCCCTTTCAAGGCTCCGATCGACTGCGCAAGCGTGAACTCCGCGCGCTTCGCGAACGGCTGACAGAGCCCATCGCCCGCGACCATCAGCTGATAGGGCGCATGGACGCTCTGGTAGAAGGCCTCCGCCAGCGTGCATCCATCGGCGTAGAACGCGTGGATCATCGGATTCGGGAACTTCACGTGCAACGCGAGCGGCTCCTGAATCGTGCCCGACGACCCCGCGGCACCGTGGCGCAAGAACTCGCTGATCTTGGTCTGGCTCGTCGTGCCGTAGTGCGCGCCAAAGCTGGTCAGATGCTCGCAAATCGCCCCCGGCACCATCGTGCTCTTGGACTTGCCCCAATTGAAGCCGGCGGTCCCGACCACGGCGCCGATGACGTCGCTCTTGCCCTGAGGAATCTTCGTCTTCTCGAGCAGCACGACCCTGCGGCCACGCCCGCGCATCGAACTCGTCAACGCCCCGAAAAACGGCTCGCGCGCCGTCGAACGCACGTTGCTGTTCTTGCAGATGTATACGGTGCCGCCCGGGCTCGTGTAGTCCGCTTCGACCGCACGCCGCAGGTAGTTGGCCACCTCGCCGTACGAGTTGCCGCCGAGCCCGATGTACGCGAGTTGCGTCGAAAGGAAGTAACGGTGCATCGAATCCGCCTCGTCCACCGGTTCGCCAGCGTCCGACCACGCGCGCGACGCTCGAAATCCGCGCACGGTTCGCAGGCCTCCCGCCGCACCGCGCATGCCCTCGAGCATTCGCTGGAAGCGCTCGTTGCCGCGCAACACCTTGAACTCGTCCTGCGCCTCGACGCGGCCCGCATTGTTGAACCCGTTGCGCCGGGCACTCTCCAACGCGTCGATCGCGTCCGCCGTCTTGCGCAACTTCACGAGGCAGACGGCATACGCGACCCACGCCTGCCCCACCTGCGGCGCGACATCGAGAAACGCCTTGTAGCCCTTCTCCGCCTCGCGCAGATTGCCCGCGCGCATCTCCGCGCTCGCCCTCACGTATATACCGCGCTGCTCACCAGTCAGTCGCGGACGGCCGCGAGCACCGCCTCCGCCGAAATCGAAGCGCGAGTACCGATTGGTCTGCGCAAACGAGGCGCCGCGCTGCACATCCCAAAACGGCGCGTCCGCCTCGACCTGCCGAATCAGGTAGGTCACGCCCGTCAGCGCAGCTTGCCCCCCCACGGCGCGCCCGGGCCGTTCGCCGTCGAGCAGTGCGCGAAAATCGACGGCGTATGGGAAGTCGGCGGAGTACGTGATCAGGTCGATGCGATCCGTCAGCCCGCGCTGCTTCATGTGCGCCTCGATGGGCGTCCAGATCAACTCGCGAAACTGCTTGATCGTGATCACGCCGTCGTGGGGAACCGTGTCGAGGTAGAGCACATGGCTCGGTGCCAGCCCACGCCGGTTCGCATACAGATGCGCAATCTGGCGCGAGAGCGGAGACGCCTCGTTGACGACCAGCAGCGTGGTCTCGGGGCCGCCGCCGGCGAACGCCGACGAAGCGACGAGAAGAAGAACGATGAGGGTGCGCATGGCTATTGAGGCATGTGGACGATGTCGTCCACGGTGTCCAGGACTTTATCCGGTCCGCTGCTGAACAGGCGCGGCCGCGTGAACTCCAGGTCGAGGATGTACTTCTCGCCCCACGGATCGAGCGCCGTCTGCCGAAGCGCATCCCAGTCGGGCGGCCATTCGCCCTTTAGCGCGAAGTACCGCTCCGCCTCGCCCCAGAGCATGTTCATGTCCTGGCGGCAGCGAAACTCGCGCGCGTCCTGAACCGTGGATGAGGACTTCGCTTGTTCGTACGGATCGGAGCATGCGATCAACAGGAGAAGGGGGACGCAGGTGCGCAACATGGTGTGATTATCGGAGTCCATTCCGACAGCTACGACTCCGGGAGGTTAATGGAGGGGGGTGCGGGGGGCGGAGTCTCGCCGGCAACGGCCGCCGCGATGCGCGTCGCGTGGATGTGGCAGTTCTCGATAAACAGCGTGTAGCCGTGCTGCGTGCCCGCCGTCGATGTCCCGGCGGCGTAGAGTCCCGGCACACTCGTCTCCATCGTCTGCTCGTCGAGTACCGGGCTTTGCGACGCACCCTCAAGGGTTGCGCCGAGCATCTCGAACAACCGCATGTCCGCCACATAGCCGGTCATGAGCAGCACCGAATCCGCGGCCACCTCCAACTCGCCGCCATCGCTCCGCAGCACGACGTGCGTCGGCGTGATGCGCACCGGCTCCGTGCCGAAGTGACAGGTGATTTCTCCGCGGTGAATGCGCCCCTTGAGTTCGGGAAGCAACCAGTACTTCACGGACTTTTCCGGGAACTCGGCGCCGCGATACGACAGCGTCACATGCGCGCCCGCATGCCAACAGCGCAGCGCGGCTTCGACGGCGGAGTTCTTGCCCCCCACCACCAGTAGCCGCCGGCGGAAGTGCTCATGCGGTCCGTGAAAGAAGTGACTCACATGCGCCAGGTCCTCGCCCGGAATGCCCAGCAGACGCGGGCGCGCCATATCGCCGGTTGCGAGCACGATCGCGTCCGCCTCGATGCGGTGCTCACCGTCGGCGCGGCGCGTCGTCGCCACGAAGCCGGACTCCAGCGCGACGACCTCTTCGAACGTGCGCACCGGCAGGTCGCGCGCAATCGCCACGCCGCGCAGGTAGTCGAGATACTCCTCCTTGGTCGCCTTGCGCTGCCCCGGCGTCTGGAGTGGCAGACCGCAGATCCCGATGCGGTCGGACGATGAGAAAAACGTCATCGCCTCCGGAAACCAGCTCACGGTCGATCCGATCTGCCCGCGATCGACCTGCACATAGTCGATTCCGCGACGCTTCAGTTCCCAGGCGACCTCCAGGCCGATGGGACCCGCCCCGATAATCAAGACACGCGTTCGTTTCAGCACCGCCGCGCATGGTAACGCCATTGCGAGCATTGCCGGCGCGGCCTATGATCGCGGTGGGATGGGCACCGCGCAACACGCGCTCTGGCTGCTGCTGTTCGCCGTCTCGGCGACAGCTGAGCCGCGAACCGTGACACTCGGCTGGAAACACGACTGGAAGTCGCAGTACAAGTCGGGCGAGTTCAAGGCGTATGTCAATCCGCCCGAGGGAATCGAGAAGCTCGAGCACGACGATGTCCGGTATCTCGACATCGAGTTAACGGACAAGCGCGTTCTGCTGGTTGCCGTGCAGACGAGACACAAGCCGCCGCGCATGTGGATCGACCTCAACTTCGACGGCAAACTCACGGATGAAAAGCCGATCGAACTGAAGGTCAGCGGGGGGCGCGTCGGCATCACGTTTCCGCTGCCGTGGAGCGACCCGAATTCAACCGCGATCCCCACCCGCCTGATCTTCGACGAGGATCTGGAGGAGGGCCGCGTTTGGCTACGGCTCTCCGCTCACCGCGAGGCGAAACTCGCGATCGGTGGGCGCCTGCGCCGCGTCATCGCCGTGAGTGGAGACGCCAACCTGCGTGTGGACGACGCGGAGACGGACTTCATCTACATCGATCTCGACGGCGACGGCGCCATCGCAACGGGCGAAGGAAGCCACGAGCGCATCGTCCCGGGACTCCCGTTTCGCATCGGAACGCGGGGCTACGTCATCGAAGTCGCCGAGCCCACGGGAGGCGCGCTGCGTCTGAGCCGCACGGAGCTCGCCCCACCGCTGTGCGCGAAACCGTGGCACGCGCCCCGCCGCGCCACGCGCCACACGAGACGGTCGCGCTCGACGAACCAACCGCTCAAGGAGCTGATCGGGGACTACGAGAAGAGCCTCCGCGCCGGCGCGGGCGGCTTCGGGTCCGACTGGGAAATTCGCAGCATCGGCGGCGTCAGCTCCGCCGCATCGGTCAAATTCCTGCTCGGCATCGTCAAGAACAGCAAGGACCCTGTCTTGCGTCAGGCGGCGCTGGAGGCGGTCGGCTACACGAACAACGGGCGGCACGGCGGGCTCGTAAAGAAGGCGGCGCGGGCGGCGAAAGATCCCGAACGCGCCGTGGGGCTGCTGATCGCGCTCCGAAACATGAGTAGCAGCCACAAACAACCCTTCTACGCGGAGCTGCTGGGATCGACGAAACACGACATCGTCCGCGCCAAGTGCGCCGAGTTCATCGCGTGCGAGAACGAAACGGACCGCGCGAAACTGCTCCAAAGCGTGGGCAGCCACCGTGCGCCGGCGGCCGACTATTTCGCCTACGACGCGGCGACGCGCTTCCGATCGGCGGCCCCGCCCAATTCGCTCCTCAACATCGCGCTGCAAGGCAAGGACTCGCGGCTACGGATCATGGCACTGGCGGACATCGCCTGGGTCGGCCGGCGCGACACGCGCGCGGAGATCGTCGCGATCGCGGCGCACGAAATCAAGCGCAAGCGGGTGGACCCCGAGTTGGCGCGCCTGGTCATCAGCTCGCTCGGCCCCGTCGCGGGATCGACCGAGATCCCGATCCTGTTCGCGTGCGTACCCGCGGCGGCGGTCGAAACACGCAACCACATGATCGACCTGCTGCGCCTTGTTCGTGACGACGCGGCGGCCTTCGCGGTTCGCGACCAGCTCAAGCAGAAGAACCCGCACGTGCGCGCGACCGCCGTCGCGGTGATCGCGGCCCTGCCCGGCCCGGAAAACGAAACGGCGCTCGCGGAACTGCTCGCCAAAGAACGCGAGCGCACCGTTCGAATTCCGCTCCTCACCGCGGTCGGCCGGCGCCAGGTCCATGAGGCCGCTCCGACCCTGGTCGCCCTCGCCCGCAAGGCGAAAAACGACGAGGAGCTTCGCGAGGCGGCGCTGATTGCCATGACGCGCCTCGGGTTCGGGTCGAAGACGATCGCCGCACACTTCGAGAAGGAGACCCGCAGCGGCCGGTGGACCCAGCGCCTCGACGCCGTAGACATCGTGGCGCGCTACGGCGGTCCCGATGCGGCGTCCTATCTGGCCGCGCGGCTCGCCGACGAGGAGTGGCGCATCCGCGTTGCCGCCGCGCAGGGGCTCGGGCGCATTCGCGTGAGGGAGTCGGTCAGCCCGCTCATCGCGCACCTCGACGGGGAGCAGGACAAGCGCGTGCGGCGCGCGACGGCCGATGCGCTGTTCCGCATCACGGGCCAGCACCTCTACGACATGCACAACCTGTGGATCAAGTGGTGGTCGCGCAACCACTCCGGATTCGTGGTGCCTGCCGATATCCCTACCAAGAAGAAGAGCCGGGGCGGGCGCAAGACGGTCGCCGACTTCTACGGTGTGCCAGTCGAATCCGAGCGGGTCGCATTTGTGATCGACCAGTCCGGCTCGATGTCCGGATTCGGGACCGAGGAAAGCTCCCTCGACAAGGCGGTCAAGGAGGTCCTCAAGGTCATCGCGAGCATGAAGAACGGCGCGATGGTCAACGTCATCTTCTTCGAGTCCGGCATTCGCCCGTGGCGCAAGAAGCTGGTGAAGCTCACCAAAGGGGCGCGCGCGAAACTCAAGACGCACCTGCTCAAGCAGCAGCCGATGGGCGGCACGAACCTCTACGACGGACTCGAGCGCGCGGTCAAGCTCAAGGGTGTCGACACGATCTACCTGCTCTCCGACGGCGCGCCCAGCGCCGGTCGATTCGTCGATAGCGTCGACATACTGCGCGAGATCGGCAAGCACAACAAACGACTGCGCGTCCAGATCAACTGCATCTCGATCGGCGTCGACTCCGACCTGCTCAAGAAACTGGCCGAGCAATCGGGCGGCACATACGCCAGACGCTAACGCTCATCCTTCACCCGCTTTTCGCGCCGCAGCGCGTCGCGCAGCAGGTATTCGATGTGGCCGTTCAAACTGCGCAACTCGTCCGAGGCCCAGCGTTGCAGCGCCGCATGGACCTTCGGATCGAGCCGCAGCAGGAAGTCTTTTTTCTTCCGCTTGACGCCCACTAGTTGTGCAAAGTACCGGCGTTGATGATGGGCTGGGTCGCACGCTCGCCGCACAGCACCACAAGCAGGTTCGAAACCATGGCCGCCTTGCGCTCCTCATCAAGCTCCACGATCTTGTCGCGGCTCAGATGCTCCAGCGCCATCTGCACCATGCCGACCGCGCCTTCGACGATCTTCTGACGCGCCGCGATGATCGCGCTCGCCTGCTGCCGCTGCAACATGGCCGAGGCGATCTCGGGTGCGTACGCCAGGTGCGTAATGCGCGCCTCAAGGACGGAGACGCCCGCCTTGTCGAGCCGCTTGGAGACCTCTTCCCGCAGCTTCTTCGCGACCGCGTCGGTGCTGCCGCGCAGCGAGATCTGATCGTCGTCATCGGTGTCGTACGGGTAGTGCGTCGCCATGTT
>CBDURV010000181.1:0-7594 GCA_965369495.1 uncultured bacterium | reverse complement strand
CTGCTGCTGCTGCTCGCCATCGCGACCGGCCCCGTCGCCGGACACGGCTGGCTGCTCGCCGGCATCGCCGCGGCGCGCATCGGAACGGCCGTCGCGATCGAATTGCGCTACATCTGGGACGGATCGATGCTGCGCACCATCGTCTACCTGCCGCTGCTTTGGATTCTCGAGCCCTGCTGGTTCCTCGCCGGATTGCTGGGCCGCACCATCAACTGGCGCGGCCGCAGATATCGGTTGAAGGGCGACCGTGCTACGCTCGTCGCGGAATGAAAATTCGGCATGAGGTCCCCTACGGGGAATACCTGAGACTCGATCGCATTCTCGACGCGCAGAACCCGCCCGGCCCGGACGGCGAGGCACGCGGCCTGCACCACCACGATGAGATGCTCTTCATCATCATCCACCAGGTGTACGAGCTCTGGTTCAAGCAGGCGTTTCACGAGATGACCCGTGTGCGCAACCTGCTCGACCAGCCGGACGTGCCGGAAGCCGAGGTCCCGCGCATCGTCAAGACGCTCAACCGCGTGCAGGAGATCTTCAAGATCTTCTTCCAGCAACTCGGCGTGCTGGAGACGATGGACTCGCTCGATTTCCTGGCGTTTCGCGACTCGCTCGGATCGGCGTCGGGGTTCCAGTCGTTCCAGTTCCGCTGCTACGAAATTCTCATCGGCCTGCGCTCCGAGAATCGCATCGAGTACGCGGGCGATTCGTTCGAGATGCGCTTTCCGCCCGACCAGGTGGCGCGTTTCCACGAGCTGAGCAAGGCAACAAGTGTGCGCGAGGCGATGGAGTCGTGGCTTGAGCGCACCCCCATCCAGGACGGCTTCCGCGAAGGCTACCTCGAAGCGTTCGACCGCTATGTGGCGGACCAGAAGGATCTGCACGGCAGCAACCCCGGAATCACGCCGGCGGATCGCGAGCGCGTCGCCGCGCGCCTGGACGACTACCGCGCGCAGTGCCAGGCGTTCCTCGAAGGCGACGACGGACGACGCAACGCCGCTTGCCTCTTCATCCACGCATACCGCGACGAGCCGCTGTTGCACTGGCCAAACGCGCTGCTGGACGGACTGCTCGACTGCGAAGAGCACCTGCGGCTCTGGCGCTTCCGCCACGCCCGCATGGTCGAACGCATGATCGGGCTACGCGTCGGCACCGGCGGGTCGTCCGGCGTGGATTACCTCGACGCGACCGCCGGCAACCGCTACCGCGTGTTCACGCCGATCCTCCAGGCGCGTTCGTTTCTCCTCCCGCGCCGCATGCTGCCCGATCTCGACCACCCGGAGCGCTACGGATTCGCCTCGGATTGAGACCTCCGATTCGTTCCGAGACAGACCCCCGAACCCGCGCCGGGATGGGCCCGGTACCGGGGTAGAGCCCTGCTACATTTCGCGCGGCGCAAGCTGTATCCGTCTGGACGTGAGGGTCGCGGGTGGGACGAGGAGGAATGTCGCGATGAACACGAAAGCAACGATGAATCGGCGCATGAACTGGCCGCGGAGCCGTCTGCTCGGACTCGCCCTTTTGGCGGGTCTGCTCTCGTCCGGCTGCCAGAGCGAAGCGTACAAGGCCGCGATTTGGGCCAAGGCGCGCGCGCTCAGCACACAGCCGGACTACGTCATCGGCAACTCCGACGCGATCTCCATTCGCGTGCTCGGCCAAGACAACCTGTACGTCGTCAGCAACAAGGTCGTGCGTCCCGATGGCAAGATCGCGTTCCCCAAGGCGGGCGACATCCAGGTCGTGGGCAAGACGCCGCAGCAGTTGCGCGAGGATCTTGAAAAGGACTTCGTCGAGCTGCTCGGGCTGCGCGACCCGAAGGTCTTCGTTTCGGTCGATGGCTACGGTTCGAAGAGCGTCACGATCCTGGGCGAGGTACGCGTACCCGGCCGGTTCCCCTACACCGGCCAGATGCGTGTCGTAGACCTGCTCGGCCGGACGATCGGCTGGGATCCGATCACCGCCGCCATGACCGAGGTGCTCATCTTCCGCGACATCGACGGCGACGTGAAGATGTACCACGTAAACGTGCGCGCGTTCTTCGAGCGCGGCGACTTCACGACCAACTTCTACCTGCGGCCGGGCGATATCGTCTGGGTGCCCCCGACCGGCTGGGAAAAGCTGGCGCGTGGCATTCGGCGCGCGCTGTCACCGATCACCGCGGTTATGAACGCGGTCGGCTTCGGCGTGCAGGCGACCTCGTACTTCGTACCGTCGGTCGCGCAGTAGGCGCGCTCAGGCGACGAGCACGACAATTGCGGCCGACGCGGTGGCGAGCAGGTTGACCAGATCGTTGCCGCGTGCGCCGAGGCGAGGCTGGAGCGTGAGACCGTAGACGCTGTCGAGGATGCAACCTGCAAACCCCGCGGCAGCGACGGAACTCACCGCGGCGAAGTCGGGCAACGCGCCGAGCAGCCAGGCGACAAGCGGAACCGGCCACGCGAAGAGCATTCCGAATACGGTGCCGGCCCACGACATCGCGCCGTCACGCCCCGGCTCGGCGAGTGGCCCCAGCAACAGCATGCGCGGCCTGCCGCCGTACCGCCGGCCCAACTCCCCCGCCGCCGTGTCGGAGAGTGCCGCCGCGATCGAAGCCGCCGCCGCTAGCGCGCCGAGGCGCCAACCCGCCAGCGCCGCCAGTGCCGCCAGCATCGCGACGCCGCCGTTGCAGAGCACCTGCCAGCGGTCGCGACCGCGCTCCTCGCGCGCCGACAGGAGCGTCCCGATCACGACGAGCGTGAGCGGCATGGCGAGTCCCGCCCAACCGAACGCCGCGCTCAGCACAAGCCCCAGCGCGCATCCGACGACCGCGCCGAAGCGACTTACCGCGCCCGTGCGCCAGCCGACAACGGCCACGAGCGGAACCGCAACGAGAGGCAACCAGCCGTGGGCGAGCACGACTACACGCCCATCACGATCAGGGCCGCAGCGGCCGCCGCCGCCACCGGCAGGTTGTCGTCGATGCCCCACGGCAGCGATTCGGCAACCGCTGCCGCCATGCCGGCCGCGCACGCGGGCGCCAGCGGATCGGCTACGCCCACGAACGTCAGCATCAGCCACGCTGCCGCGCCCCCCACAAGCAGCGCCGCGCCGCTGCCGAGCCAGGTCTTGGCCGCGTTCCACGGAATCGGCGCCGAAGACCAGCGCTGGCCCGCGGCGGCGGCGGCAGGATCCGCGCTCGCGAGGACCACCCACGCCGCCATCGCGACCGGCTGGGAGGTGAAACAGAGCAGCAGCAAGACCGCGATCGGATACGTTCCGAGGCCCGAAAGTCGTCGCTCGCCGGAGCGCCGGTAGCCGCGATCCAACCCGAGAGCCGGAGCGAGCAGCACGTTGTAGATCACCGCCGTCGCGGCTAAGCCGATGCTGCCGGCACGCCCGAGAACCGGGACGAGAAAGGCAGCCCCCCCGAAGGCGAGGTGAACGATTCGGCGCGTGCGTTCCCGGCGATCGGACAAGGCGACACAATATAGCGGCTGGCCGGCAGCGCTAGGCGCGGAGTGTTTCGCGAGGAGTTTTTCATCTCGCTGGCGTGTTCTGCGAGAATCCCCCCGATGGACCCGGGTCTGGACACCCCTTACGGCGCATTCCGCGCTCCGCGCCTACCGCTCGATCTGCGGTGTATCACCATGGGCGCGATCGGCTGGGGCATTCTCAAGATCGCGGACGGCGGTCTGGCGAAGGCCTTCGGCACGGACAGCTCCCCCATCGCCCAGGTGATGGAGTTGCTGCGCCAGCAGATCGGGCGCGTCGCGTTCCTCGGCGAAGCGTTCGGGCTTTCCGTGGGCACCCTGTGGGGCACCGCCGCGTACGAGCTCGAACCGTGGCAGGCGGCGCTAACCGCGCTGATCTTCATCGCAGTCTGGGCCGTCTTCGGGGGCGCGTTGCTGCGCATCGCGGCGCTGCGCCTGACGCGCAACGAAGTGCTCGGTCCGCGAGAGGCGCTGCGCTTCGGGTTCGCGAACGCCGGCACGCTGCTCGCGGTCCCGATTCTCGTGGGCCTGTTCGTCGGCGTGTTGGCGGGACTCAACGCCGCGGCGGGTTTCGTCATGAGCCTGCCGCTCATCGGTTCGTCGCTCCTGGCGCTCGTCCTGTTCCCGCTGGTGCTCATGTCGTCGCTGCTGATCGTGATGGCGCTCATCGGCGGCGTGCTCGGTTTGCCGCTCATGTGGTGCGGCGTGACCGTAGAACGCAACGGCGCCCTCGAAGCGGTCTCGCGCGCGTTCAGCTACGTTTCCGCGCGACCGTTCCACTTCTTCTTCGGGTACCTGCTCATTTTCGTGCTGCTGAGCGTGATCATGCTGCTGGAGGGGTTCTTCGAGGACACGACCAAGGCGACGCTCAAGGCCGGCATCGTGCGCACCTCACTCGACAACGCGGTGAGCAAGAGCCCGCCGGTGGTCGATGAGCTCGAGCCCGCCGTGCGGGACAACGAGCGCGTGCGCCAGGAAGTGCAGGGCATCGCGGAGCTGCGCAACATCCGGAACGACGACCTCGGCTGGTACGACAAGCCGGGCTTCTTCTGGATGTATCTCTGCCTCGGTGTTTTCATTCTGGGGATCAAGGGCTACGCGGTCTACATCCTCCTCGGTGGAACGATGTCGCTCTATCTCATGTTGCGGCGCGATGTGGACGGAACGCACGAGGACGAATTGCCCGTCGCGGATGACGACGAGGGCACGCCTGGCGAACAGCCGCGCTGGGTTGGAAAAGATGACAAGCAGCCCGCGGCGGAAGCCGCCGAATCCGCCACGAAATCCGACGAATCCGCAGCGGGTGGCCCCGAAACGGACGAGAAGTAGCGGTCGGATCTGAACGATGGATCTCGAGCGGCTCGGACGGGCGCGGATACGCCCTGCTCGCACGGCTGAGGACCTGAAACGCGCAGGCGACTTCCTCAAGACGAAGCGCATGCGCGAGATCGTCGAAGGGCATCCCGACGAGCGCGGCTGTGTCCGCCTGTGCGAGGAAGACGGCGAAATCCTGGGGGCGCTACTGCTCGACCCCTCGCCGCTGCGGTTGCGCGGCGTGGAAATCCGCTGCGCGCGCATCGTCGAGACCGGCGGCGAGGACGGACGTCGGCTCTTCCGCGAGACGGGCGACGACTCGCTCTTTGTTCTGCTGGTCGAGGAGTTCCTCGGCTACCTGTGGGGACGCCGTTACCCGGTCGCGTTCGTGCACGGAGAGCTGGCGCTCTTCCCGAACCACGGATTCGTGCCGTGCTTCTACCACCCGCGCGTCTACCTGAGCACGGAGGTGGCGATGAGTCTTCCGACCCGCTACCGGGTGCGCCACCTCAAGAGCGACGACCTGCCGGCGATCGCCCGGATTCGCCAGCAGCACGTCACAAGCAAGCCCGGTGTCTACGCGTCGGGCGTGCCGATGTTCCACCACTTCTCGGTAGAGGCTCCGAACCGCGAGATCCGCGGCTACTTCTCGCTGGAAGTCGACCCCGAGTCGCGCTGGAACCCGGCGTTCTTCGCACCGGAGGTGGATGGCGTCGATCGGGATGCGTTGTTCTCGATCCTCAGCTACTGCGCGAGCAAGGCGCGGCCGCACGGAATCGATCAGCTCCATTTCCCGGTTGCCGCCGAACACCCGATGGGCCGCGCCTGCATCGAGTTGGGCGGTTATGCGGTCCTGCGTGGCGCGGCGACGGACCCGCGGGTGGACGAAGAGATGATTCACGTCGTGGACCATCCGCGCTTGATCGAGGCGCTCGAGCCCTGGTTCCACCGACGACTGATCGACCGCAAGGCGATGGAGTTCGCGGCATCAATCGCCATCGACACCGACGCGGATCGCTGGACGCTGCGAGTCGAGAGCGGTCACGTGACGTTGACGAGGAGGGCGGATGACGAGGCGGGCAACGCCGTTCCGCATTGGGCGCTGACACAGCTGATCATCGGCTACCGGTCGGCGGCCGAGATCGAACCTCAGCTTCCCGATGAGGTCATCCGCGTCCTCGACCTGCTCTTCCCGAAAACGTGGCCCTACTCGAGCCCCGACCCCGACCACTGGGAACTCGTCGATCCCCCCGCGCCGTACACGGAGGAAGCACTCTCCAAGGTCCTGGAGACCCGCCTGCCCTGGCTCGACGCCCTTTCCGGTTTCTGACCCTCCCTTGGCGAGCACCTATATCGCCATAAGTTATTCTGTCACCGCGTGTTACGTCGGGCTCGTGCGCTGCTCGCCGCGCATCGTGCGCGAGCGAATGATGGCGGGGTCCAAGCCGGCGGCCGCAAGCCGTTCCCGGAGACTCGCCCGCTCTTCGGCGTTGGTCAGATCGAGGTCTTGGCGGACCAATACACCCAATAAGTCGCGGAATTCCTCGGACCGCTGGAACTGCCTCAAGTCGCGGCGGAACTCGTCCTCGTCAATTTCGAATGGCAGCCCACGGGTGGCGAGGCACAAGGCTGCATCCCCCGAGCCCACCCAGTACGCCGCCGAGCTCTGCGGAAATTCCTCCGCCAAGCTCGCCATGCCTTGTCGCACCGGATTGAGGTGGTCGTACGCAACAGTCACCAGGAAATCGAACGGATCCGCGACACGCCGCGAGTGAAACTCCTGCTCCCAGAAGTGCCCGCGCAGTTCCAATTCCTCGTGCACCTTGCGCGCAACGAGGTGCATCACCCGACGAAAACACTGACTTAGTACCGACGAGTTCTGGTGTCCGGGCCGGTAGGGAAGGAAATGGCGATTGGGACGCGTTCGCCCGGTGAGCCTCCGAAAGGACGGCTCCTCCGGCGACCGGATCACCACGTGGTAGTGATTCGACATGAGCACGTAGGCCAAAACATCCATGTCATATCGCTTCGCAGCCCGTTTGAGCTCACGCAGGAAGAGGTCCGCCCGCCAGTTTGGCCGTAGGTGCCAGACCCGCCAGTTAACGCGGGCGGTGATATGGAAGACGGCGTCGGGCGCGTCGTCACGCGGAAGTGAATTGTTGGTACTCACACCCTAGTAGTCGAGCGTGGTAGCACGCTGCGCCGCCCCACGCGCACGACACTTCCGTAAACCGTTCCAGCCGCAAGAGTTACGTCACACCGACCGCTCGCCAGGGGAGAGACGGAGGAAGGGGTGTCGGGAAGATGGCGCGATTGGGGGGTGGATGGCGGGATGGGATAGACTCGCGGGGATGCGGACTGTTCTTGCTCTCTTGATCGTGGCGCAGGTCGGGTTGGCGCAGGGTTTTCCTGCCGCGAGCCGGACGGATTCCTGGAAGTCGCCACACAACCGGAAGCGGCTCCGGCTCGACTGGGACGTCTTGCCCGACCGAACCCCGATCAAGCTGCCCGACGGGACGACGGAGCCGCGCAAGGCGCCGTGGCCGTTCATCGTCTACGTCGTCGGCGTCCGCGAGAGCAAGGCCAACAAGAAGCTCAATGCCAAGGCGTTCTCGGACACGCGCCTCGCCATCGCCAACCACGCCATCCGGTTCATCAAGCTCAAGCCGCACAAGGCGATCGATCTCGACTTCCTCGCGCGCGTTCAGGGCATCAAGGACCCGACGCTGATCGGCGTGAACCGCAAGTTCGAGGTGGTCGGCGTGCTCAAGAACCCGAAGGACTTCAACGACAAGAAGGTGCTCGCGCTG
>CBDURV010000180.1:0-7598 GCA_965369495.1 uncultured bacterium | reverse complement strand
AACAGAGCACCGAAGCCGACAAGACGGATCTGACTCCGCTTATCGACATCGCGTTCCTCATCATCATTTTCTTCATGTGCCTGCCGTTCAAGACGCTCGACGGCAAGCTCCAGGCGTTCCTGCCGACGGACAAGGGGCTCGCTCCGACTCCCGAAGCGCCGCCCGAGTTGTTCTTCATCAAGGTCCACATCGTCGGCCGCAAGGACGTGGAGGGGGACTGGGGTCCCAAGGGCAAGTCGATCAAGGTCATGAAGCCCTCCGAGGTGAAGTACCGCTTCCCCGATGGCACGACGACCGGTGAACTGGACGATGTCGCCCGCTACATCGCGAAGATGCAGCGCGCGGCCAAGAACTCGGACAACTCGGAGGTGCGTGGCGAGATCAAGGCGCAGCACAAGGTGCAGCACAAGTTCATCATCGCGGTCCTCAATAAGTTCGCCGAAGCGAATCTCGAAAAGGTGGATTTCTACGGGACCGAGATCCCCAAGAAACCCCTCCGCGACGCGCTCATTCTGCCGTATCCGGCAAAGCGGTCGATGGCCGAAGAGTAAGTCCCGCAACGGGGCGACTGACCCGGACAGATTGAAGCGGGCGCAGTAACGCGGACAGAGTGACTCAAACCAATAGCACAGAGATGCACGAAAGGGCGGCCCCTCGGGGTCGCCCGCTTTTGTTGGCGGCGCTTCTGGTCGGCGCACTCGTCCTCTCCGTCGTCATGGTGCGTGGCATGTTCGGAGGCGGGGGGCCGCGTTACGACGTACTGATCGTGACGATCGATACGCTGCGTGCCGACGCCGAGCGCGCCGACATGCCCGCGCTCTATCGTCTGGCCGACCGCGGGCTTCATTGCGGGGCCGCCCGCACCGTCGTGCCGCTCACGCTGCCGGCGCACGCGTCGCTCCTGACCGGCATGGCACCCCCGGTGCACGGCATGCGCGACAACACGGCTGCGCCACTGCCCCCGCGCAAGCAGCGCGACTTCCTGACGCTCGCGGAGGAGTTTCAGGCGCACGGATACGAGACGGCCGCGTTCGTGGCGAGTGCCGTGCTCGACAAGCGCTTCGGGCTCGGCGCGGGTTTTTCGCATTACCAGGCTCCGCCTCCGCCCACGCCGGGCAAGCCGCGCTTCGCGACCCTCGATGCGTCCGAGCAGGTGGCGCGCGTGCGCGAGTGGATGGCCGGGCAGCGGGGCGACCAGCCGCGCTTCGTCTGGGTGCACATCTGGGAACCGCACGAGCCCTACCGGCCCTACGCCGGTGATTCGCTGCACCCCGAACGCACCGTCGATACCGACTCGCCGCGCGAACGCTACTGGGGCGAGGTTCGCCGCGCCGACGCGGCGCTCGACGCCATCGTGCGTCTGTTCGACGCCGAACGCACGCTCATCGTCGTCGTCTCGGATCACGGCGAGAGCCTCGGCGAGCACGGCGAAAAGAGCCACGGGTTCCTGACCTACGGCGCGACGATGGATATTCCGCTCGTGATCGCCGGACCGGGCATACCGTCGGCCGCACGTCCCACGCCGACCTCGATTCTCGATATCGCGCCGACGTTGCGCCAACTCTGCGGGTTCGCGCCGCGCAGCAGCGACGGTGTCTCCCTGCTCGCCCCGATGGAGAGCCGCGTGCTGGTGGGGGAGAGCCTCTACGGCAACCGCGTCCACAACTGGGCGCAGGCGAGCGTCGCGACCGACGGGCGCTATTCGCTCGTGGATGCGGGCGCGCGTGTGGAGTTGTACGACCGCGAAACGGACCCGGGCGAAACGCGTCCGATTCCCGATCCCGCCGCGCATCCCGCCTACGAACCGCTCGACCGCGCGCTGCTCGCCTATCAGCAGCAGAAGGGGCCTACCGGTGGCGGCGAGCGTGGTCCCGGCTACACGCCCGACTCGGACGGCAACCCGTACTACTCCAACTATGCAGGCGCCACGCCCTACGGGACCGTCCGCCGACCGGTGGGCCGCTTTTTGCCGCGGGCGGAGAACCGCAAGCTGCCCGACCCCGTCGCGTCGCTCCCGGTTGACGATGAGATCAGCCGCATGCGGGCCGCCATCGACATGCGCTCGGGACCGCTCGTCAAGCACCTGATCGGACGTATCGAGGAGCTGGAGCGACTGCACCCGGACGATCCCTCGCCCAGCATGGCGCGCGGCCGTGCGCTGCTGCTGGTGCTCAAGCGGCCCGCGGAAGCGTCCGACGCCCTGAAGGAGGCGCGCCGCCGCGGCTACCGCTCGGTCGGCCTGGCGCGCATGATCGCCGTCGCCGACGCCCAGACCCTCGTCAAGGCCGGCCAGACCGACGAAGCGATCAAGCTGCTCGAAGCGACGCAGGACAAGCACGGCGAAGACCCGAGAATCGCCGCCCAACTCGCCGCCCTCCGCAACAAGTAGCGCTTCCGTGCAGCCGGCAGCCTTCTCCCGAACGGCTTTGGGCCTTGGGCTGTGAGCTTTGGGATTCGAACTCGGCAGGCCTCACGCGACCGCCCGACACCCGCCAACCCGGCCCAGAACTCCCTCCCATGGACAATCTGGTCGCGACCCAGAGCCCCAAGCCCAAAGCCCAAGGCCGCTCTTCCTATCTCTCGCCAGTTCAAGAGGGCGCTCGGACTCCGGGAAATCTCCTCGTGCTCCGTAAAAACCGAGATTCGTGACCCCTCCGTGACAGCGGATGAACGATCTTAAATCGGCCTATTGAACGGATTAGTTCGTTTCGGTAGGCTTCCGCCTCTTCCCTCCCGATGGGCATTTCGGGATGGCAGAGTTGCTGGTTCAACCGCTGACGCGGTTGAGACGGCTGGAAGAGTTGCTGCTGCGACCGCGGATGCGGTCGAGGCAAGGTAAGTCAGGGCATTTATTCGGCAAATGAGTCCGGAGTCTCGCATTGCGGGGCTCTATGGGAGCTTGCAGACAAGCGCAAAGGGCACCCATGAGAGAACTGTTCAAAAATCGTCGCCTCTTCGCCAGCTGGGCGCTGTGCGGCCTGATCATCGTCACTGCGTGCGGCAAGAGCACGAAGAAGAAGGACGATGGCGACATGGATCCGACCGACTCGGGCACCGGCATGGTGGACGACTCGGCGGCGAACGCTGCCGAGCAGGCCGCGCGTGAAAAGGAGCTCGAACAGCAGTTCGGCGCTTCGATGTACGCGCGCCGCTACGAGCAGGCGGTTCAACTTCGCCGTGCGGGTCAGCTCCAGCAGGCGCTGGACGCGGTCGAGGATGCGCTGAACTACCAGCGCACCGAGCAGGCTGAGCGCCTCCGCGAAAACATCCGCCGCGACCTCGGTCTGCGAGGCGGCGCGGTCGGCACCATCGCTTCCGAAGAAGTTGAGCGCTATCGCGTCCAGCTCGAGGAGCAGAAGGTGTCCGTCCGTCGCAGCATCGCCGAGGCGAAGCGCGAGATGGACGGCCAGGACTGGGACTCCGCGCGTCGTTCGTACGAGAACGCCGCGTTCATCGTGACCACCTCGCGCTTCGCGCCGATGGGTGGCGACGACGAGCTGGCCCGTCTGGGCGAGGAAGCACGCACGGGCATTGCCGAGCTCGAGCGCATGCAGGCGCAGGCCGAGGCGGAGCAGGACGCGGAATCGACCCGCGAAGCGCTCGCCGAGTTGGCCAAGCAGGAGGAGCAGGCGCTTCTCGAGGCGCGCGACCGTCGCGCCCGTCTGCTGAGCGCCGCCATCGATCAGTTCAACGTCGAGCGCTTCGACGAGGCGATCGAGTACGCCAACCAGGTCCTCGCCGAAGAGCCGGACAACCGACTCGCGAAGGACATCGTCACGAAGTCCCGCAAGGCGAAGCACGAGTACGTGAGCAAGCGCCTGCTCGAGGACACGAAGGCGAAATACCGCGACTGGCAGGTCGATATCGAGCGGACCAAGATTCCGCAGTCGAAGATCCTCCAGTGGCCGTCGCAGTCCTTCTGGGACAAGATCACCCGCATCCGCGCCGTCCGTTCCATCGGCGGCAGCGGTCTGGAGAAGACGCAGGAGGAGCAGGACGTCCTCAACACGCTCAAGGCGCGCAACATCGATCTCAAGTTCGATGCGACCGCCTTCCCGCTGGTCGTCGACTACCTCGTCGCCGCCAGTGGCGTGAACTTCGTCATCGACGCCCGCGCCCAGGAGGACCTGGATGCGGCCGAGATCACACTCAACGTGCGCAACGTCACCGTGCAGGACGGGCTCGATCTCGTCATGCTGCAGGCGTCGGGCGATGGCGAAGTCGTCTACGAAGTGGTCGGCAACATCGTCCGCTTCATCAAGAAGGAGAACCAGAAGAAGAACATGGTTCTCCAGATCCACCCCGTGGCGGATCTGACTCTCCCGCTGACCGACTTCATCCCGCCGCAGATCACCCAGGTCGGCGTCAACGAGGATGACGAGGCGCCGCTCTTCGGTGGCCAGGCGGAAGAGGCCCCGCAGCCCTACGGCACCATTGAGGAGCTCGCCGAACTGGTGCGCACCTCCGTCCGTCCGGAGGCGTGGGAAGAGGCGACCATCACGCCCCAGGGCAAGCAGCTCGTGATCTACCAGGATCCGGCTGTCCAGGCGCAGGTCACCAGCTTCCTCGACGATCTGCGCGCGTTCGCCGGACTCGTCATCACGGTCGAGTCGCGCTTCCTGAGCGTCTCGGACGCCTTCCTGCGCGACGTCGGCGTCGACTTCCGCGGCTTGGGCGGCTCGAACGGCGGCCCCCTGTCGGTGCTCGATGACGTGACCTCGGGCCTCGATGACAACGCGTCCGCCGCGCTCGATAACTCGGGCCCCGGCGTCAACGCTGGTGGTGCGGCCTCGGCGCCCTCCTCCGGTCTCTTCTTCAACGACGGCTCGGACGGTGACTTCCGCGGCCGCACGGAGAACATCTTCACCAACCCGCTCGGACAGCTTCTGTCGGCGCTCGGTGGCGGCACCTTCCAGGTGACCTTCATCGATGACATGGCCTTCTCGGTCATCCTGCGCGCCACGGAGAAGTCGGCCCGCATCCGCGAGCTGACCGCCCCGAGCCTGACGGTCTACAACACGCAGCGCGCGAACCTGACGGTGGTCAACCAGATCAGCTTCGTGCAGGACTTCGACGTCGAGGTCGCGCAGACCTCGTTCATCGCCGACCCGGTGATCGGCGTGGTCCAGGACGGTCTTACGCTCGACGTGCGCCCGACCGTCTCCAACGACCGCCAGTACATCACCATGGAGTTGCGCCCGACCGTGGCACAGCTGCAGAAGCCCATTCAGACCTTCCAGACCCTTCTGGGCGCGGCGGTGCAGGGCATCTTCTCGGCGCAGAACCCGGTCACCATTCAGCTGCCGGAAATCAATCTCCGCGTCGCCGAGTCGACCGTGCGCATGCCCGACCGTGGCTCGATCCTGCTGGGCGGCCTCAAGGACATCGACATCAACGACCAGAAGTCGCAGACGCCGATCCTGGGCGACATCCCGATCCTTGGCTTCCTGTTCAAGCGCCAAGGTAAGAGCGAAGAGGTCTCGCACCTGATGATCATCATCACGGCGACGATCACCGACCTCTCCGAACAGGCTCAGAGCCTCCGCGGCTCCTGATCCTCGCAAGCATCCGATAAGCTACGGGCTCCGGTTTCGGCCGGAGCCCTTTTTCGTGCCCTTTGCCACTCCCCACGCGACCCGATGACCCGAACCCTCAAAGCCGTCCTCTTCGACATCGACGACACGCTCTTCCCGTCGTCCGAGTTCGCGGACAAGGCGCGCCGCAGCGCCATCGAGGCGATCGTCGCCGCCGGCCTTGAAGTGGACGAGGATGTCGCGATGGGCGAGCTCCACGATGTCGTCAAGGAGTTCACCAGCAACTACGGCAACCACTTCGACCAGCTGGTGGTCCGGCTGGGGGAGCATCTGCGGCCCGGCGTGCATCGGGCGCTCGTGGTCGCGGCGGGCGTGCGCGCCTACCACGACACCAAGTCGCACTTGCAGGCGTTTCCCGACGCGCTGCGCTGCATCCGACGGCTGCGCAAGACCAACCTGCTGCGTGGCATTCTCACCAACGGCCTCACCATCAAGCAGGCCGAAAAGCTGGTGCGGCTCGGCCTGCAGGATGCGTTCAGTCCGGGCGCGCTGTACATCAGCGAGGATCTCGGCGTGGCCAAGCCGCATCAGCGCATCTTCAAGATCGCGTGCGATGGCATGGGGGTCTCTCCCGCGGAAACCATGTACGTCGGCGACAACCCGATCAAGGACATCGACGGCGCGCACGAGGCGGGACTGATCACCTGCCTGCGCCGCGGTTCGGGCAAGCATGCCGCGGGCGTGGGTGCGTTCGCGCCGGATTTCGACGTCGCCAGCCTCGACGAACTCTGCACGATTCTCGAACAGCAGTTCGGCATCGCACTACCGAAGTAGCCCGGTCGATGAAGCTCACGGTCGTGCTACCGCTCTTCAACGAGGAGGCGCTGCTTCCCGGACTGCCCTCGGTCCTCACGCGGATCCGCGCAGCGCTCTCGGGACACGAGGTGCGCATACTCTGCGTGGACGATGGATCGAGCGACGGCACGGCGGCGGGCCTGAAACAAGTCGAAGGCATCGAGATCCTGACGCATCCGGTCAACCGTGGTCCCGGCGCGGCGATGGCCACCGGCATCGAAGCCGCGACCGGCGATGCCGTGCTCGTCTACGACGCCGACGAGGCGTACGACACCGCCCTGCTCGGTGCGCTGGTGAATGCGCTCGCCGAGGCCGACGTTTCCACGCTGAGCCCCTACCACCCGGATGGCGGCGTGGACGGCGTGGGGCCGATCCGCCTCTTGCTCAGTCGCGCCGCGAGCCTGCTCTACCGGCGCAAGCTCAAGACGCCGCTGCATACGTATACCTGCGCCGTGCGCGCCTACCGCTTGCCCGAAGCGCGCACGCTGCTGCCGGTGCCCGACGACTTCACCGCCGCGGCTTATCTCATGGCCATGGCGCTGCGGCGCGGCATGCGCGTGGTCGAGGTGCCCGCGCGCTTGCGCGTGCGCGCGGCGGGATCCAGCAAGATGCGCGTTCTGCGCACCATTCGGGCGCATCTGCGGCTTCTGCGTGACTTGTCGGTGACCCCGCGAGCCGAGGATCACGCGCGGTGAAACTCGTCTCGATTCCCGGCACGGAGGAGTGCTTCGATCTCGATCGGCCCGGCGCCGTCGCGGCCTGGAACCGCGCGCTCAACCGGCGCTATGCGATGGGAAATCTCACCGCGCATGGGAGTCGTTTCGTGCGCGCCATCGAGGCGCGCCGCCGCCGCCGCATCGCCGCGTTGGTGCAGCCGTTCGATGTCGCGCTCGACCTCGGCGCCGAGGACGGTTCGCTGGCGGCGGTGTGGCGCGACAAGGGCCGCCGTGTGCTGCTGCTCGACCTCGATCCGCGCATGCTCGGGAGCGCGCCGGGCGATCGACTCGCCGCGGACGCGACACGGCTGCCGCTGCGCGACGACGCTTGCGACTGTGTCGTCCTGAGCGCGATTCTCGAGCACGTCGTGGATCCTGCAGAAACGTTGGCGGAGTGCCGTCGCGTGTTGCGACCGGGCGGCCACATCGTCGCGTACGTGCCGTGGGACGGCGCGGTCGTGCCGCTCAAGCGCTTCGCCAAGCGCGTCGGCTT
>CBDURV010000179.1:0-7600 GCA_965369495.1 uncultured bacterium | reverse complement strand
ATCTCCGGGTCCCCCAATGTCAGATGCTCGAGGGCGTCCAGATAGATGAGCTGCTTGAGCCCCGCGTCGGTGACGGCTGCGTGTTTGAGCGAGAGGGACCGCAGCCCGTCGATGCGGCCAATCTGCGCGAGAGACTCCTCCGAGAAATCCAAGCCCCCGTTCTCGTCGCAGTAGTAGAAGACGAGTTCCTTCAGCGCCGGCAGGCGCCGCAGATGGCCCAAGGTCTCCGGCGTGAAGTCCTTTTGGAATCGGAATTCGAGCGTCTCCAAGCAGGGATGCCCGGCCAGACCGGCCAAGGCCGAGGACTCGAAGTAGTCGCCTCCGAGTTCGATAGACCGCAGCCGCGGCGCCCTGCTCAAATTCCGCATCCCGGTCTCGCTCGCATCCGATCCCCACAGCCGCACGTGCTCGAGTTGCTGCAGGGCGGCGAGATGGAGCATGTCTTCGTCGCGGATGGAAAAGGCGCGCAGGTCGAGATAGTTGAGCTTGCGTAGCTGGGCGAAGTGAACGAGTTCGCACCCGTAAATCGTGCGATTGCCGCAGTCGAGCCATTCCAGTTCGGGCAGTTCGCTGAGCAGCGCGAGATCTTCGGGCCGCATCGCGCAGTTGTTGAGGTCGAGCGCGCGCACGCCGCTTCCGCGCAGCGCCGCCACGACGTCGCGTAGCTCGATGTCCACACTCGCCCGGACGCCCCAGAGGCCGTGAACAGGTACGCCCTCTTCGCTCGGCGTGGTTCCGAGCCACTCAATTTCGTCCACGGTGCCGGTGCGCACCGCAAATACATTGAGCGAAATCGACGCGTGAAACGTGCGCCGGGCACTCGGAACTGGGGCACGTGGATTTGGGGCACTCGACTCCGGCCGAAGCTGCGCGCGCAGCGGCGCCGCGCGGTGAACGCGATAGGCGGCGTCGCGGTTCGCGGCAAGAACCAAGATAGTCAGAAGCAGCACCGCCCCCAGAACGCCCCAGCGCATACGCGCCGTAGCGCACAGCGCGTGCCATGGCCAAACTGCGTGAACCAGCCGCCGACCACGTTACCGAGTCGCCACGGACGCTACGAAGCGAACCGATTCGCGATACGGTTCCGGCGATCACTTGACCGGGCCGGAATCCTTCGGCAGTTGATGCTCGGCGAGCCAAACCCAGGTCTCGGCGGTCTTGTCGGCCGGGAACGGGGCGTAGTGTCGTCCGGGGATCTCCTTGACGGTGACCGGGAAGCCCTTCGCCTTGAACTGCTTCGCCATCGTCTTGATGTGCTCAGCGGGGATCCTGCTGGAGTCCTGATAGCGACTCACCTTGACGCCGCCGACGCGGTGCGACTGGATCTTGAGTTCCTTGTCCGCGGTGCCCGCGTAGATCAGCAGCGGGACCTTTCGCTCGCTGGCGTGCTTGAGCATGGCGGGGACCGGCTCCGGCATGATCTTGTTGCCGACCTTGGCCTTGTTGAACAGGGGCGGGTTGGCAACCGCGACCGCCGCGAAGGTGTCACCGGCACGCACCGCCGTGGCGATTGCGGCGTGCGCCCCTTCGCCGGTGGCGACCAGGTAGACGCGGCGCGCATCAAAGGCGTGCGTCTTTGCGATCTGCTTCAGCAGCGACCCGAAAAACGTCGTTCGCTCCCGTGCGTGCCACGTGAGTCCCATCCACAGGATGTCCACGTCACCCAGCGGCATGGCCAACACGAATCCCTGCTTCTCGGCGATCGCCTGCCACGCTTCGCGGTCCTTGCCCGCGTATTGGGGCAGGTGCGAAACGTCGTGACGCATGTTGGAACGAAACGACCCGAGTCGGCAGCGGCGGTGGAGGACGATAAGAAGGGGTGCGGGGCTTTTGCGGTCGTAGCTCTTGGGGACGTACAGCCAGAACGGGCGATCCTTGGCGACCGACGGTAGGTGGTTAAGGCTGAGGTTGATCTCCTCGCGCGTCTTGCCGGGCGCCTCGCCGTGCACGAAGAAGCCGCCTTGCAGTCCTCGCGCGTCCTTGGCGATCTCCGTGTCTGCGGCGGAGGCGATGGAAGCCAGGAGCACGGGAACAGCGAGTACCAGGCAGCGCATCATGAACTCCGGGAGAGGGCGTTGCTTCCGAGCAACGCTGTCGTGAATTCGGCGCAGGATGGCGAGTTCTGGCCGGTCAGCAGATTGCGGTCGAGCACGATCTTCGACGCCCATTCGCCGCTCGACTCGAACTTCGCGCCCGCATCGCGCAAGCGATCCTCGACCTGCCAGGCGAGTCGCTTGTCGCCCAGCCACGCCTGCTCTTCGGCGTTGGTGAACGAGACCATGCGATAGCCGGTGAACGGCCAGGGCTTGCCGGCCTCAAGCACCGAGAGGAGCGCGGCGGGAGCGTGACAGATGGCGGCGATCAGCGCGTTGCGTTCAAGCGCGGAGCGCAGCACGCGCGCCATGGCGGGCGAATCGGTCAGATCGACCATGGGCGCATAGCCGCCCGGAATGACCACCGCGCAATATGCCGTCGGATCGACCTCTTCCAGTGCGATGGGGCTCTTCAGCGCGGAAACCGATTCCAGGTAGGCAAGCAGACGCGCCGCACCTTCACCCTCGCCGAGCGAGACCGGGTCGGGCACCGGCACCTGCCCGCCCGGTGTTGCGACGTCGATCGCGAACCCCGCGTCCAGCAGAGCCCGGTAGGGAACGGCGAACTCTCCCGCCCAGTAGCCGGTCGAGAAGCTCTCGCCGCTATCAAATTGCATCCGCGTGGCGGCGGAAACCACGACGAGAATCCGCTCGGCGGCGAGCGACGGAGACTCGGTCACTTGGCGAGCTTTTTGTATCCGCTGTTCGCGATGACGACGGTCACTTCCTTGGCCTTGGCGACAAGCGTCGTCTTGGCCGTGTAGATCGTTCCGTCGGGGAAGGTGCCGAAGCGCACGGCGAGCGTGACCGGATCCTTGCTCTCGCCGAGCACCGACTTGACGTTCAGTTCCAGCAGGCGGCTCTTCACCAGATCCACGTCGAAGGAGAGCGAGTCCCCGGGCACGAGGTACTGGTTGAGCTGGATCTTGGCGCGCTTGCCGGGATCGGTCATGTGAATCAACGCTCTGCCGCCGGCCTTGCACGCCTGGATCTTTGCGGGCTCCGGGGGCACGTAGCTCTTGACGAGGGCCGCCGCCGCCTTCATGTAGTCGGCCATTTCCTTCATCTTCTTCTTCTTGATCTTGCCGCGAAATCCGCGCGTCTTCTTGGGCGGGGGGGGAGCGGAGGTCACGACTTTCTGCAGCGCACCCTCCGCGCCGTGATAGCAGCGCTTCACCACCCGCGACTTCTCTTCGCCCTTGAGGCTCGTCACGGTAGTCTCGATCCATTCGTACTGGCGCAGTAGGGCCTTACTGCTGGCGAAGGACTTCTTGATCGTGTCGATGTGTTTTTGCGGCGCGGGCTTGGGGCCGGCCGTCGCCGTGCCCTGGGACCACGCCGCAGTCGCGACCAGTGCCATTGCGATGAAAGTCCAGACGAACGTACGCGTTGAATTCATGGTTCTTCTCCTTTCCAGAGTCTAGCCGCGGGCGCTACTGGGCGTCCGCATCCAGAAGATTGTGGGCTGCGCCGCGCACTTCCTTGTCGCTTAGGCGGAAGACGGCGCGGTCCAGCGCGTAGTGCAAGAACGCGGTTACGAATCCCAGCGCGATCAGGGCGGGAACCCACGTCGAGTTCGACAGCGCTTCGGCGAAGGCGGGCACGATTTCGTCCGCGAAACCCGGCTCGCCTTCGCCCATCGCCTCGACCTCCATCACCGGCAGCAGGACGGCGGAGACTACGCCCAGCAGCAGCGCCAGCGTCCACGGGCGGCGGCTTACAGTGCTCCATCCCCGATACCAGAGATTGTGTGTGGCAGTTTGCGGCCGGTCGCCGCGGGCGACGAGCGTGGCGAGCCCCATCGCGGCCATCCAGTGCTGCGCCGTCCAGAGCGCGATGAACAGGAACGGGTGCACGAAAAACGCTGCGACGACGAGTGCCGCCATGCAGAGCAGATAGAGCGCGCGCGGCCAGGAGACCCGTTCGCGCAGCAGCATTCCAGCCGTGGCGATCGCGACCAGCGCCGTGCCGCTCCACTGCAGCTGGCCGTGGTGCGCCTGGAGCCACTCCGGATCGAAGATCGGATCGATCCACACCTCCTTGAAAAAGATCTGTCCGGAAATCAGTTCGGCCACGAACACCATGACGCCGCCGACGACGAGCGCATACGCGCGGTCCCAGCGCCGTGTGCTCTTGGACCGGGGCCGCCCCGCGCGCAAGCGATAGAGGCTCAGGAATCCGAAGTGCTGCGACGCGAAGTGGTAGGTGACGAGGCCGTAGTCGAGGATGACCAGCGCCATGATGCGCTGGGCCCGCGTCCAGGGCACCGCGTCATTGCTGGGCAGCAGCACGCCGAACGTGAAGACGACGATGGCGAGCGGCACCCACACGAAGCGCGTGCGCTGGCTCGTCAAGAGCGGACGGTAGGCCGACGTGCAGTACGCGAGATAGGTCGAACTAACGCGGTGCCCGATCCAGAAAAATAGCGTCAGGACGAGGTAGACCCAATAGAGATCGGTCTCGTGCGGGTCGTTGGCGCCGCGCGTCGTCCACCAGACGATGGGCGCCAGCCAAAGCGTGTTGAGTATCCAGAAGCCGTCCCACGCCGGCGATCGCACCCACGCGGCGCGCGCAAGAGGTTTAGCCACGCCGCAGCGTCTCGGACGGCAATTCGCCGAATAGCCGGCGGTAGTCGGCGGCGAACTGGCCCATGTGCCAGAAGTCGCAGCGGTTGGCGATGTCTGCGATTTTCGCCACGGGCGCGGCGGTATCGCGAAGCGCCTTTCGCACCAGGTTCAAACGCCGGTCGCGCACGTAGGCCTTGGGCGTCATGCCTAGCCGGTCGCGAAACGAATGGCGCAGGGTGCGCTCGCTGACGCCGATGTGCCGGCAGAGATCGGTTACGTGCAGCGCCGCGAACGGTCGGCTGTCCACATGTAGCTGGGCCATGTGGATCGCGCGGTCCATGAGCAGCACGGGCTTTTGTGGTTGCGTGGCCCTGGCGAGCAGTTGCACGACAGCCGACGGAAGCTCGCTGCGCGCCCACGCGCGCCCGGGATTCGGAAACCACGCCTTGAGGCTCACCCTGAGAGCGTCCAAAGCAAGGGGATCCACATCGACGACATCCGACGCGTCGAGCAGTCGCTCGAAGTGCGCGACGCCCAGTCGTTCTGCTGCGGCGTTCAGGAGTTCCGGCGCGAACGAGAGCACGTACACGTCGAAACCCGGCTGCGAGATCGCGTCGATTTCACTGCCGAGCGGGTAGACCAACACTTGCCCGCCGTGCACCTGACGGCCTCGCCAGAAGATGCGTTGCCCAGGATCGGCCGGTACGCCGATCGTCCGAAGCCCCAGCGGCGGAGCCCCCGCCTGCTCGATGCGTCGTTCGAGGCGCACGTGGCCCAGTTGCACCTCGGGCATCATGACGAGGTGGATCTCGCCATCGAAGCGGCCGCGGTCCATCTGCCGGAAATCGAGGTCCCAGTGGCGGGCGCATTCCTGCAGATCCTCGAAGTCCGCAAAGCTCCGATGGACCCTCTGCACGAGCGGATCAGGTTGCCGATTTTTGATGCCGGTCGTTGCCAAGGCAGACCATCCTACGGGACCGGTTTCCGTAGACTTGCGGATGCCCGGACCAATTGGGAAGAAAAGAGGAGTCTGTCTGTATGCGAACGAATACCTGGAAGAGTGCCCTTGCGGCCCTGATTGTCTGCGCCGGCGTGGCGACGGCGCAGGACAAGATCGTCCACGACGCGGAGTTCTACGTCCTCGAGGCCCAGAACGGGCAGCGCTGGGCGGCCGAGGACGGCAAGCTCAACGAGAGGCTGGCCGCGCTCAAGAAGAAGTTCGGCCGACCGCCCAACATCGTGCACATCATGTGGGATGACACCGCCTTCGGAGACGTGGGCATTCCCGCCATCCAGAAGGTGCGCGGCCTTCATACGCCGCAGATCAACCGCATGGCCGCCGAGGGCATCCTGTTCACGCGCATGTACACCGAAGTCGGCTGCACGCCGACTCGCGCCGCGGCCGTGACGGGGCGCCACGCGGTGCGCAACGGCATGTACAACATCGGCATGCTGCGCGAGAGCCACGGCCTGCGCGGCACCGAAGTGACCATCGCCGAAGTGCTTTCGAAGGCCGGTTACGCCACGGCGTTCCACGGCAAGTGGCACTTGGGCGACATCGAGGAGAGCTATCCGCACAACCAGGGCTTCGACGAGGCGTACTTCTGCGGCTACAACCAAATCCTGTCGCTGTGGACGCCCAAGGCCGAAGGCGCCAACGCCACCATGGGCCTGTTCGAGAAGATGCTGCCGAAGGATCCGTACAAACTGGACGACACGTTCATCACCAAGGGGTGGGTGCAGGTCGCCGAGGGGACCAAGGGCGGCAAGACGCTCCAGTGGGGCGACAACTCCCACGATAACTATCTGAAGATGGATCCCGAGGCGCAGCGACGCACACTCGAGTTCATCGAGCGCAACGCCAAGGCGGGCAAGCCGTTCTACGTCGCAAACTGGCCCAACCTCACGTCGTTCCTGCCCAACCCCAATAAGGTTTCGGCGGCGCGCAGCGTTCTTCAGGACGGCCTGGAGCGCAACATCGATCCGTTCATCGGGAAGGTAATGGCGAAGCTCAAGGAGCTCGGAATCGCCGAGAACACGCTCCTGATCTGTATGGCCGACAACGGTCCGATGTCGCACAACCCCCCGCCGGGACTCGGCATGGCGGAGACGATCTTCCGTGGCGGCAAGGGCGACTTCCTGGAGGGCGGCGTGCGCGTGCCGGCGCAGGCGTGGTGGCCCGGCGTCATCGAGCCGGGGCAACTGGTGGGCGACATCGTGCACGTGACCGATCTGTACACGACGTTCGCGCGCCTGGGCGGCGCCTTGGCGAACATTCCCGGCGACCGCATCACCGACGGCGTCGATCAGGCCGCGCTGCTCATGAACGGCGATACGCACGGGCGACGCGACTACGTGTTCATCTACGCGGGCCCGCGCCTCGGCGCCACGGTCAAGGGCAACTTCAAGCGTCACTGGATCTCCTCGGATCCCATCGGCGACGCCAGCGGTATCGCTGCTGCGTTCTACTTCCTGCCCGCCGACCCGCGCGAGAAGACGCCGATGCTGGTGAACCTGATTCACCTCAAGAGTCCGTTCAACCGCATGAAACTGCGGCACGACATCTGGAAGAAGCGCTATCCCGATTCCAAGGAGCGTCACGGCATCCCGTGGACGGGTATCGATAACGCGACGCCGGAGGTGAAGGCGCTGGCCAGGCCGGTGCTCGATGCGAAGAAGCTGCCGTTCAATCCGCTCGAGTACATCGAGCATCTCGATGAGCTTCCGTTCGATCCCGACATGGACCCGGGCGTCGGCAAGTAGGCATGAATTTCGACTCGCTTCCGCCTTCTCGACGCAAGGTCCTGAAGGCGGGAGCGTTACTGTTAGCCGGATGCCACGCAACTTCCGGCGCGCACGGCCAAGCCGAATCGCTGCGGCTCGCCGGCTATCCGGTTGACCGCGTGCAGGGAATCGTTAGTGGCAAGGTGGCGATCGAGG
>CBDURV010000178.1:0-7621 GCA_965369495.1 uncultured bacterium | reverse complement strand
TTGCTGAAGGATCTCGCGCCGCCCGTCGTGCTCGACGCCGACGCGCTCAATCTGCTGGCGGAGCAGCCCGATCTGCTCGACGCCCACCATGCGCCGCGTGTGCTCACGCCGCATCCCGGCGAGGCCGCGCGCCTGTTGCAGCGCAAGATCCCCGGCGACATGAAGGGGCGCTTGGCGGCGGCGGAGGAGTTGGCCGACAAGTACCGCTCGGTCGTCGTGCTCAAGGGCGCCGGCACGGTGGTGACCGACGGGGACAGCTACTACATCAACCACACCGGCAACCCGGGAATGGCGTGCGGCGGGTCGGGCGATGTCCTGACGGGCCTCATCACCGCGCGCCTGGCGTGGAAAATGGACCCGCTCAAGGCGGCCATCCAGGCGGTACACGTCCACGGGCGCGCCGGCGACATCGCAGTGACGGCAGTGGGCGAGGCGTCGATGATCGCCACCGACCTCGTCGCCAACCTGCCCGTGGCGATGACCGAACTCACCGTGCAGCCGCCGCGTAACGTCCGCCGCGACGGATCCCGCAAGCGGGGATAAGATTGTCTCCGATGCGTCGGCGACTCGTCTGCCTGCTCGTTTTCGCTTCGTTGGCGGCTGCCAAGGAGCCCGGTTGGATATCGATGTCCAAGGGCATGCCCAAGGCGAGCGGCCTCGGCAAACTCGCCATCGTGACGAATCTCTCCGGTCGCGATGCGCGCATGAAGGCGGTCAAGCGGTTGGCCAAGGCGCGCGGCGCCAAGACGATTCGTTTCAAGGAGAGTGATGTCGCTTCGGTCGCCAAGGCGTTGCGTCGTATGGGACCGGAGTTCGTGGCCTTCGCGGTGACGCCCGAGACCGTTGACATCAACTTCCACATGGACGTGCTGGAGTTGTGCCGCAACCTCGATGGCGATCCGATGCCGGACTTCTACTTCGGCTATCTCTGCGCACGCGACGGCGACGATCTCATGGATTTGGTGGAACGTATCCTTGCGCGCGAAGCGAGGCCGCCCGCAAAACCGGTCCTCAAACAGGCGTCCCTCACGCCGCCCGGGACGCAGTTGGCCGGCATCGACTTCCTGCTGCATTTCGGCCACGGCCAGGCGTGGCGCGTGGACAAGGGGTTGACCGGCGTTCAACTGGGCAAGCTGGATTTCCCGCGTGCGCCCGTCGTTTTTTCGGGCGCCTGTTTCAACGGCGTGCTTGGGCGCAGCTACCACACCTGCGCGTACCAGTTCATCTTCATGCGCCCCACGACGATCCAGCCGGAGCGCCTGATGACGCTCAACTGGGTGCACGCCGGCGCGAGCGCATACCTCGCGGCGCTGGAAGGCGACCGGGGAGAAATGGCCATCGCGGAGTGGGCGACAATGCGTCAACGCGCCTGTTCCATGGGAGAGGTGATCGGCTTGCAGTACCGGCTCGCGTTCACCAGCCTGCCGACGGACTTCGCGGGCTTCCCGCGCTACCGCCCCGGTCGCAAGAAGCGGATGAGCTTCTACTGGGTGATGCTGCGCGGGGCCGTGTCGCGCCTGCTCGTGTCGGATCCCTCCTACCGGCCGCTGCGCACGCCGATCGATAAGCCCGCGCAGCGCGTGCAGGTAACCCACAACGATGTCCTGCGCATCGAGACGGAGGTGCTGCGGCAGTCGCAGGGCGATTTCCTCAACTACCTGCCCAAGATCAACGATGGCCGTTTCGACCATCGCGTGACGAGTCGCGTGCTGTTGCCGGAGACGGTCAAGGCCGCGTTCGCCGTCGCGCCGCCGGCCGTGGTCCGTAGGGGCAAGCCGATCGAACTCACGCGTTTCCACCTGCGCCATGAGGTGTGGGGAGGTCGCCGCTACCTCAATCTGCAGGTCGAATCCAAGGACGGGGCGCTGGCCGCCGCCGGCGCCAAGGTCAGTTGGACTCTGAAGTAGCGTGGTGCTGCCAGCGGTGGCTCGCCACGATCAGGGTCAGCCCGACGGCCAGCAGCACCCAGTGTTTCCAATCGGAGCGCTCCTGCAGAATGCAGCCGACGAGCGTGGCGGCGAAGATCGGGGCGCCGATGCGTCCCAAGAGGTCTTTGTAGAACGGCATGTGGTGTCGCATCAGCGCGCCACTGTAATTGGAGAAGTACGCGCGAGAGAGTTCATTCATCGGATCTAATGGTGGCGTGAACCCGTTTTTGACATGGTTGCTCGCCGGTGCGCTCTACACCCTTCCGCAGGGTGCGGCGGCGCCCGATGCGGCGCAAACCACTCGCATCGATCGCGCCATCGAGGCCATTGGCGGCGCCGATCTTCGCCGGCGTCAGACCGCGGTGAGGGAGTTGGCGCTCATCGGGGAACCGGTGCTGGCGCGGGTGGTGGAGCGCCTCAACCGGGGCGACGCTTCGGAGCGCGCCCTGTTGCTCACGGCACTGTCGCGCCTGCCCGCCGCGCGGCCGCTGCTCGACCAGGCACGGCGCGATCCCGATCCCGCGGTGCGCGCGATCGTCTCGCCGGCGCGGCGCGAGCCCGAAAGTCTCGCGCGTCTCTCCGCGCGCTACATCGACCTGCTGGCGACGTCCCGCGATGCCAAGCGCAAGCAGGTCACGGAACAGCTCAAGGGGCTCAAACCGGTGATCACCCGTCCCGGTTCGCAGTACGACCTGATGCGCAAGCATCGCGGCGACCGTCGACTCGATCGCGCGCTCGACCGGCGCTACAAAACGGTTTCCTTGCGCCTCGCACGCGCCGCCGCCGCCGCGCTGCGTGCGGGCACGCTCCAGCCGGACCTGGACGACCCCGTCTTCGTCGCGTTCCTGGGCCTGCTCTACGACGAGGAGGTCGCCGCCGTCGATGCCGTCGAGGCGCTGATCGCGATCGGGGAGCCCGCCGCACCGGCGCTGCTGGAACTGATGGCGCGCGGCAACCATGATCCGCGCGTCGTGGCGCGCATCCTCACCGCGATCGGCCGCGGCGCGGATGTCATGGGGCTCGATGTTGAGCGCGATTCCGAGGCGCGCTTCGCGCAGATCGAGTTGGCCGATCGCGCCCTGCCCGCGGCGGCGGCCGTCGTGTTCCTGTCGGGCGCTCTTTCCGATGACACCTCGCGGCAGCGCAAGGAGGCGCTCTCCGCGCTCCTGCGTCTCGGCGCCAAGGTTCCCAAGCAGACGGTTTTGGCGCGCGCGGACGAGTTCGGCGACGACGAGTGGACGCGCGCCATCGATCTTCTGCACCGCGCCGGGGATGCGCAGGCGATTCCCGATGTGATCGCGCGGGGCGGTGTGGCGCGGCGCGGTGCGTTCCGGCTGCTGCATCGCTTGGACGCCAAGTCACGCGCCGCATACCTGCCGGCGCTGCTCGCCTCGGAAGACGCCGGAATTCGCTTCAAGGGAGTCGATCTCACCGACGATCCGAAGGCGCTGTTGGAGATCGCGCGCGCCAGCGACGAGCCGCGCCTGCGGCTGACCGCGGTGCGCCGCGCCATCCGGTTCGGGGACGCGAGCGGAGTATCGCTGTTGAGTCGATCGCACCAGTCGGTGGTGCGGGCGCTGCGCGAAAACGGTTTCGTGGATGAACTGGTGGCCATCGCGCTGGCCGAGGACGCCGATGCTTCGCGCATGGCGCTGATGGAGCTGCGTCATGTGACCGCCATCGACGCGAAGCACGAGGCGCCGTTGCTGGCCTACTACAACGCGCACGCGGAGCCGTTCCGCTGGGATGCGCTCGATGCGCTGGTCGCGCTGGGAACGCCGGGAGTCGTCGCGGCGCTGGAGGCGGCGGGCGATCACGCGGTGAGCGCGCTCGGCATTCGGGCCGACGACGGGCACGCGATCCCGTTCTCGTTTCCGCTGGGCAAGTTCCTCAAGGGGGCGGATGCGGAGCGCTTGCAGAAGCTGGGGCGCATCGCGGTGGCGATGGAGAAGCTCGAGCAGGGCTTCTACCTGCGCTTGCTGGAAGCGTGGGACCGGCTCGATGCGCAGGAGGCCGACGTCGACGGCGGCTCCGCGGGACAAAAGGTCGATGCCATCCGCCTGCTCGTGCGCGCGGCGGATCCCCACAGCGTGCGTGTGCTCTTCGGGCGCGTGCTGGCGGGCGAACTCAGGGAGGAGCGCGTCGTGTTGCCGATTCTGCAGGCGGCCGCGCGTCAGCTTCCCAACAAGACGCTGGCCGCTCTCATCCCCAAGCTGCAGGTCGCGCTGCGCACCTATTATCCCGACGCACAGGGCAACCCGCCCGATGCCAACCCGCCGCGCGACTACTTCGTCTTCTATGCCATCCGCGCACTCGCCTACCGGCGTGTCGAGGCGGCGCTCGATCCGCTTGTGCGCGTGATGCTCGACCCGAGTATGCAGCGCGCACGTTACGACGAGCAGAGTGGGCGCGATCTGCCGCTCGACTGGCCGATGCAGGCATGCGAGGCGTTGCGCCACTACAGTCCGGACGCGGTCGGCAAGACGCTGCGCGGCGTGATCGCGGAGATGGAGGCGGACGGTTCGCTGGCCGAGCTCACGCCGGCGCATCTGCTGCACCTGCTCGCCATATGGCGCTCCAGCGGGTGGCGGGGCCGGCGCCTGCACACCTTCGCCCTCGTGTTTTGCGACCTGCTCGACAGGCTTCCCTTCGAGGGAGAGACCGGCGTGGACCGCATGCTCGCGCTCGGGACGCAGCGCCGCTTTGTTGATGCATCCGCGGCCGGCCGCGCGGCGGCGGCGAGCTTGCGCGCGAGGGGCTTCGCCGCTGCCGACGGCTTCTGGAGCCCGCGGCGCATCGAGGGGCGCGCCCGTCTCTATGCGGGGCTTGCGCAAGGGCAGGCGGCCGAGTGCGTTCCCGAATTGGGCGGCGACCCCTATCTGATCTGGCTGGCGGCGGTCTGCGAGCGCTACTCGTTGGCCGACCCCGCTGCCGCGCGCGAACCCGCCAAGGAGGCTTGGCGTCGGACCGCGTGGCTCGACCGCGACAAGCGCAACCTGCGCGCCGACCTGCTGACGATCGGCGGGCAACCCGACGCAGCGCGCGCGTTGCTTGAGCCGTCCACGCAGCTACCGCTGGAAGTGCGGCAGTCCGAGGGCTGGCACCGTTTCTACCTGGCGCGCTCCTACGCCGCCGCGGGCCACCAAGCGCGCGCGAAGGGCGAACTCGCCGAGGGACTGCGCATGACCCGCAGGCTCCTGTCGGCGACCGCGAAGGATCCGCTGCTCAAGGACTACGCCGAGGTGTACAGACAGGCGGATGAGGACTTCTTTGATCGGCTGTTTACCGACTAGGCGCTCTACGCCATGCCTAGGTCGTCGCGCAGCTCTTCGAGCAACGCACCCAGGTTTCTCCCGCGTGAGAATCCGCGTGCATCGATCAGCGCCACCGCCGCCGTCGCGAGAGCCAACTCAGCGGCGTCGATGTGCTGGACGAGTCGAACGAGATCGATCCGGTCCTGCGGCCGCTGAGGTGAGTAGGAGAGAAGCTTCATCGCGATCAGGTGGCCAGCGCGCGCCACTGGTACAGCCAGCCCGGGTGCGAGCGCGGTGGACTCCGCAGCGGCTACGATCTCGGGTTCGATCCCGCAGGACGCGAAGAGCAGATCGATCACCGCGCCGGCATCGACAGGTGGCACGAGACGTACTGTGGAGAGACGACCGGTCGCATCTTGTTCCACCACCGCGGTGGCGCGATACCCATCGGCGAGGAGCGTGCGAACGAGCGTCTCTGCACTCTCGTCATCGCCAACGGCAACTGCCAAGTCGATGTCGCGCGTGAACCTCGGCTCTGTTCTTGAGCCTGCCGCGAGGCCGCCTACAAGGGCGAAGCGAACATCCGCGGCAGACAAATCGGCGACGATGCGACGAAGCGAGGGCCAGAGCGGATTCACGAGCAGAAGAACCGACTCGTGGCCGGACGTCCTTCAGCGTCGCCGTGCGTTGCGGCGGGACGATCCTGAAACCAAGCGACGAGGCGCGCGTGAATCTCCCCGTCGCTCGCGTCGGGGTCCTCCCGTCGGAGCTTCTCGCGCATGACGTCCAAGCCCGCCTCGCCCAGGTCCAATGCCAGCCGTAGCTTGTCGGCAACGGTCAACTCTCGCTCACCTGTGATGGGGATCGAACTCACTGCTCCATCTTACGGCATCGACCGATCGCGCCGGTAACGTCCAGCCCTCTCAGAACTCAACCGTCTGCCCCGGCTCAAGCTCAAGTACTTCAACTCCCTTTGGCTCAAAGCCCTTCGCGTCCTGCGCGAGTATCGGGAACGTCTTGTAGTGAATCGGGATCGCGATCTTGGCGCCGATCCACTCCGCCGCGCGCGTCGCGAGGTCGGCGCCCATCGTGTAGAGATCGCCGATCGGAATGCAGGCGATGTCGGGCTGGTAGATCTCGCCCAGCATCTTCATGTCGCTGAATAGCCCGGTGTCGCCGCAGTGGTAGACGGTCTTGCCGCCGAGGTGCAACACGATGCCGCAGGCGGGGCCCATGTAGCGTCCCGCGTTCGACGACGAGTGGAATGCCTGCGTAAACGCGACCCAGCCTCCGTCGAAGCTCGCCTTGCCGCCCGTGTTGGCGCCGATCGCGTTGAGCCCTTCCGCCTGCGCCCAGGTCGCGATCTCGTGCGAGGCGATGATCGTCGCGTCGTTGTTGCGCGCGATCTCGAACGAATCGCCGACGTGATCCTCGTGGCCGTGGGTCAGAACGATCGTTTGGCCCACGATGTCTTCCGGCTTGGTCTGGGCCAGTGGATTGCCCGTGAGAAACGGGTCAACGATGACGTTGTTGGTTCCGTCGCCGAAGACGAAGCCAGAGTGTCCCAAGTAGGTGCAGTTCAAGCTCATCGCGTCCTCCATGGAGTGCGGCGTGTCGCCGGATCCGGACAAAGCGTAACAATCCTGCGCGCGGGAATTGCACGTTTTCCCTTTGGCACGCGCGTCGCTAAAGGAACTGCAACGAAAGGAGTTGTCCGATGATCCGAGCCCTACTACTCAGCAGCGCCCTCCTCACCACGAGCGTGGCGCTCGCCCCTTCCGCCGACGCGGGAGACCTCAGTTTCATCTTCGGCCTCGGTGATCGGCACGGCAACAGTGTGCGCGTCAAGATCGGTTCAAGAGACCGACACGTGCGCCATCACGACCGACACGCACGCAGCGAGCGCGTGATCCGCCACCGATCCCACAGGAGCCACCGGTCTCATCACCGACACACCCCCCGCTACCGCACCATCAGCGAACGCGTCTGGGTGGCTGGCCACTTCGACCGCGTCGCCTACCAGGCACGCCTGCCGGAGACCCATAGCCGGGTGAAGGTTGCCGCTCGCTACGAGTGGAGGCGCGACCCCTGCGGCCGCCGCTACCGTGTCTGCGTCCGCCGCTCCTACTACAAGACCGTCTGCAACCCCGCCCGCTACGAGACCCGCTACAGGCAGGTCTTCCACAAGGGCCGCTACGAGAGCCGCACCCGTCGCGTCCGAGTCTAGAGACCGCGGAGGATCCGCCCGACCAGGGCGGGTCCTTCGAACACCATCGCAGAGTAGATCTGCACGAGGCTCGCGCCCGCATCCAGACGGGCGCGGGCCTCTTCTGCAGAGTCGATGCCGCCGACGGAGATGAGGGGGGTGCCGGGGGGCAGCAGGCGGCGCAACTCGATGAGCACCTCGCGACTGCGGCCCGCGAGCGGCGCTCCCGAAAG
>CBDURV010000177.1:0-7624 GCA_965369495.1 uncultured bacterium | reverse complement strand
GGATCGCCAGCTCGGGACGCGTGAGGCCGCGGCCCGCCTTGACGCGGTCGCGCAGCGTCTCGTCGTCGGGCAGGAACTCCAGCTTGCGGTCGAGCCGGCCCTCCTTCTCCAGGCCGCGCATGTAGCGTGCGATGCGGTCGACGAGGTGCGCGCCAAGCTGGTGCGTCACGGTCATCGCCTGCGTCTGCAGGTAGTTGTGGCGCAGCACGAGCGCGGCCACGTCGTCGGTCATCGACCCGAGCTGCTTGTCGCGCGCCTTGCGGGTGAGCGTCCCGGCGCGCTCCGCCTGGCCCAGCAGCACCTTGATGTTGACCTCATGGTCGGAGCAATCGACGCCGGCGGAGTTGTCGATGGCGTCCATGTTGATGCGGCCGCCGGCGAGCGCGAACTCCACGCGCGCGCGCTGGGTCAGGCCGAGGTTGGCGCCCTCGCCGATGACCTTCACGCGCAACTCCGGCGCGTCGATGCGCAGCGCGTCGTTGCTGCGGTCGTCGGCGTCGAGTTGCGATTCGGTCGTCGCCTTCACGTACGTGCCGATTCCGCCCAGCCAGAGCAGCTCCACGTCGGCGCGCAGCACGGCGCCGATCAACTCGCTGGGCGTCAGGCGCTCGGCGCTGATGCCGAAGCGCACGCGCATCTCGTCGCTGATCGCGATCGACTTGGCCGAGCGTTCGAAGACGCCGCCCCCCGCGGAGAGCAGCGACGTGTCGTAGTCGGTCCAGTTCGATCGCGGCAGGTCGAAGAGCCGCTGGCGCTCGCGGAACGAGCGCGCCGCGTCCGGTTCCGGATCGATGAAGATGTGGATGTGGTTGAACGCGGCGACCAGCTGGATGTGCTCGGAGAGCAGCATGCCGTTGCCGAAGACGTCGCCCGCCATGTCCCCCACGCCGACGACGGTGAAGTCGTCCACCTGGATGTCCTTGCCCATTTCGCGGAAGTGGCGTTTGACCGCCTCCCAGCCGCCGCGGGCGGTGATACCCATCTTCTTGTGGTCGTAGCCCGCCGAGCCGCCGCTGGCAAACGCGTCGTCCAGCCAGAAGCCGTAGTCCGCGGAAATCGAGTTGGCGATGTCGGAAAAGCTGGCCGTTCCCTTGTCCGCCGCGACGACGAGATAGGGATCGTCGTCGTCGTGCCGCACCGTCAACTCGGGCGGGATGATCTCATCGCCCTGACGGTTGTCGGTCAGGTCGAGCAGGCCGCGCATGAGCGTGCGGTAGCACTCCTGGACCTCCTCCATCACCTTGTCGCGCGGTCCGTCCGGCAGTCGCTTGCAGACGAAACCGCCCTTGGAACCGACCGGCACAATGACCGCGTTCTTGACCGTCTGCGCCTTCATCAGCCCGAGAATCTCGGTGCGGAAATCCTCGCGCCGATCCGACCAGCGGATGCCGCCGCGCGCGACCGGCCCGCCGCGCAGGTGGACGCCCTCCATGCGTGAGGAAAAAACGAAGATCTCGCGGAACGGCACCGGCTTGGGAAGCCCCTCCACCACCTGCGAATCGAGCTTCAGCGAAAGATAGCCCTTCGGCGTGCCGTCCGCGGCGAGGTGGAAGAAGTTGGTTCGCAGCGTCGATTCGATGACGTTGAGGAAGTGGCGGACAATGCGGTCCTCGTCGAGGTTGGTGACCTTCTCGAGGCCGTCGCGAATCGACTCGGCGAGTTCCTGTTCCCGTTCGGCGCGCTTTTCGTCGCCTTCCGGGTCGAAGCGCACCAGGAAGAGCCGCACAAGGCTGCGCGCGAGGGCGGGATTCTTCGCCAGCGTCTCCTCCATGTAGCTCTGACTGAAGGGCAGCCGCGCCTGCAGCATGTAGCGGGAGTAGGCGCGCAATATGTTCACCTGGCGCGCGATAAGACCAGCGTCGAGCACAAGCCGGTTGAAGCCGTCGTTTTCCATCTCGCCGCGCCAGACGAGATCGAACACCTCGTGGAATCCCGCGCGCACCTCGTCCGGATCGATCACGCTGCGATCCTTCGACTGCAGCACGAAGTTGCGAATCCAGAGCGGGCGTTGGCGATCGGGCACGTGAACCGCGTAGGGGATTTCGCCGCGCACCTGCACGCCCATGTTCTCGAGCATGGGCAGGATGGTGCTGAGCGGGACCGAGCGGTCGGCGTAGTAGATCTTGAAGTGGAAGATGTGCTTCGACCGCGCATCGGCCGCGCGATACAGGTTCATCGCGACGGTGCCCGACTTGAACGCCTGGTCGAGCAGCACGCTGTCCTCGGCCGCCGTGATCGCGTCGAAATCCTCGCGGTAGCCGGCGGGGAAGGCGTCGGCCCAGCGAGTGGCGGCGGTGCCCCCGTGCACGGGGCCGATCAGATCGACGAGCGCGTCATGGAGACGGTCCTCCCAGAGGCGCCCGGCCTCGACAAGCTCGGCCTCGACGGCGGCCGCGTCCACATCCGGCACGGCGCCCGGCGTCGTCGCGACGATGAAGCGCAAACGCGCCAACGGTCCGTCGGTGACGTTCGTGTAGAAGCGATCGACGCGGCCCGCGTAGGAGCGCGCAAGAATCGCCTCGAAGCGCTTGCGGATCGCGGTGTCGTAGCGATCCCGCGGCACGTAGACGATGCAGGAGACGAACCGCTCGAACGGATCGTGGCGCGTGAAGAGCGCGATGCGCTTGCGCTCCTGGAGGTTGAGAATGCCGAGCGTGATCTCGAGCAGCTCGTTTTCCGGAGTCTGCACCAACTCGTCACGGGGAAAGCTCTCGATGATGTGCCGCAGCACCTTGCCGTCGTGGCTGTTCGCGGCCAGACCCGAGCGCTCCAGCACGCGGCGCACGCGGTGGCGCACGAAGGGCACCTCGTAGACGTTGGCGGCATAGGCCGATGAGGTCCAGAGCCCCACGAAGATGCGCTCGCCGATGACCTTGCCTTCGCGATCGAAGGTCTTGACCGCGACCGTGTCGAGCGGAACGCGGCGATGCACCGTCGAGCGCAGGTTCGCCTTGGTGGCGTGCAGCAGGATCGGTTGGCGCAGGAAATGGCGCACCTCGGCCGGCAGGTTGCCCATGTTGCGCATGCCGTCGAAGACCTGCCGGTCGTTGTCGCGCAGCAGTCCCATGGCGGTGCCGCGCAGGATCTTGGCGCGCGCCTCCTCGCCGTGCCCCTCGAAGCGGTACTCGCGGTAGCCGAGGAAGGTGAAGTGGTCGTGGTCCATCCAGCGCAGCAGCGCGATCGCCTCCTGCGTCTCGTCCGTCGCGATGGGCGGCGGGTCGCTGCGCAAGTCCTCGAGCACCTCGCGGATGCGGTCGCGCATGGCGTCGTAGTCCACGACACTCGTGCGGACGTCGTTGAGCACGCCTTCCAGCGCCTCCCGCAGCGCGGGGTGATCGGCGGGATCGACCTGCGCGAGCTGAAGGTGCATGAACGATTCGGCGCCGGCGCCGGGCAGTTCCTCGCCCGAGACCGACCACCCGGTCATGCTCCCCTCGTCGTCGCGCTCGACGCGCACGATCGGGTGGATCACCAGGTAGACCTCGTGGCCCAGGTCGGTCAGCAGCCCGGTCACCGAATCGACCAGGAACGGCATGTCGTCGTTGACGATCTCTACGACGGTGTTGGTCGCCTCCCAGCCCTTGGATTCGCAGTCGGGATTGAAGATGCGGACCTTCGCCTCGTCCGGCGGGCGTCGCTGCACGAACCCCCAGACGGAGATGACCGCGCCTGCGAGATTTTCGCTCGATTCCCGCTGCAGATCGACCGGCGAGACGTGCCGGTAGAAGTGATGCGCAAAGCGCTCCGCCTCGTCCTCGCGTCCCGGCTCTTCCGCCGCCGCGATCGCACGGACCCGCTCGACAACTTCCTCGACCCGCTTCCGCCTCGCGCGCTCCAGCTGCGTCTTCATGGTTACTCCATCGGTCTGCCGGCCAGAGACTACTCTAGCGTTTTGCCGGCGCGAGATTCCGGGGACAATCGCGAACACTACCAGTACGGCGCCTGGCGCCATTTTTCCATCTTTGCGACCTCGATCGAGGACATCCGCGCGCGCTTCGGCGCGGCAGGCCTCCGCGTTCCTGAGCCACGATGGGATTCGGGCCCGACAGCTCGGACCTGGCTGCAGGAAACGCGAACTACAAACCGTCAGCCGCCTGCGTGCCCCGCCCACGCCGTCATGATCTCGCAATGGAGCGGGACGGCCTCGATGATGGAGGCGCGGTCCTCCTCGTCCTCTTACCAACGGTGGCAGCGGCGAGCACGCCCACCAAGTCGATTTTCTGCGTCTCCGCCGGTCTACTTCGCCGGCAGCGGCGGCGGGGTGAAACCTTCCCACACGCCATCCATGACGTACTTGGACATCTTGACCAGTCCGCTTCGCGGCGCCTTCTGGAACGCCTCCGTCGTCGAGGGCGGAGTGACCCGATCGGGGAAGACGGCTTCCCGCAGGGTGATCGTGTCTTTCGTCACGTTCCAGACCATGCGGTCGGTGGCAATGGTCAAGGGCCCATCGTAGGACTCGCGGATGCCCTCCTGCATTTCCTGCTGGATGTCGGGCAACAGAACCGTGTGATACGCGACCGCCAAGCGCGGCCGGATCGCCGCCATGACCTTGCCGAATCCTTGCGGCGGCGTGTGGATGTACGACGAGACGAAGGTCGCTTCGCGCATGCTGTCCCAGTCGTTGAACCTGGCGAGTCCCTCCGGCGTGGGGAAGCACTCGTGAATCACGAAATCCGCGTTCTTCGCGTGCTCGATGAACCACTTGTTGGGCCGCGTGTCGCCGCCGAACACGAACGACAGCCCGTTCCATTCCAGCCGATAGCTGACCGAACCGTCGAGTCCGTGGATCGCGGGCCAACTCACGATTCGGACGCCGTTTTTTTCGTAGACGACCTTGTTCACCTGCTTGAAGTCGAACTCGTGGGGGATGACCTTGCCGCCCGCGTCGGGCAGGATCCCGGTGCGGCCCTTGATGTCCCACGCGAGCGCCTTGACCAGCGATTCGACGGCCGCCTTGACGCCCAGTTCGGGAGTCGAACCGGATCCGCCGTAGACGTGGAGCGGCGTGTACCGCCCGCTCAGCCAACTGCCGACGATGAGCGCGTCGAGATCGCCGAAGTGGTCGCTGTGCAGGTGGCTCAGGAAGACCTTGTCGATTTTCGAGAAGTCGGGGCGCAACCCGAACAGGTTCTCCATCGACCCGGTCCCGATGTCGAACAGGAAGACGTCGCCGTTGCCCAACTCGACCATCCACGCGGTGGACTTCTGCGCGCGCGTAAGCGGCGTGGGCAGGCCGGTTCCGAGCGCAATGACGCGCATCTCCGCGGCACCGAGCTGTTCCGTGTTCGGGTAGTAGGCGGGATTCAGCGCCTTCGAGGTGCGGGCTCCGTCCTGCGCGAACGCGGCCCGGTCGAAGCCCAGGTTGGATCGTCCCAGGAGGATCCCTACGAGTAAGACCAATACGGTCCAGATGATTGCGCGCGTCCGCACGGAGGCCCTCACTGTGAGTGACTATTTGCCCGGCATCGCGGGCGGCGTGTAGCCCTGCCACTTGCCGGCCTGGATGAACTCGGATGTGTGTTTTTCCGCCGATCGCGGCGCCTTCTTGTAGTTGGGCGTCACGTCGGGCGGGAGCACGTACTCGTCCACGACGGCCATGCGCACCTTGATCTCCTTCTTGGTGACGTTGATGACCATCAGGTCGCGTGCCAAGGTCAGCGGACCGTCGTACACCTTGCGAATGCCGTCCATGATCGCGGCGTTGTTCTCCGGCGACTGGACCGAGTGGTAGCCGACGGCCATGCGCGGCTTGAGGGCCGACATCACCTTGCCGAAGGCGGTCGGTTCGCAGTGGATCCGCGTCGAGACGTAGGTTGCCTGACGGAGACCCCAGCCGAAATACTCGGCGAGCGCCTGCGGCGGCAGGAAGCACTCGTGCGAAGCGAGGTCGGCTCCCTTGGCGTATTCCATGTACCACTTGTTGGGGTAGGTGTCCCCGCCGAAGACGTACTTGAGGCCGTTCCACTCGAGGCCGAAGCTCACCGAGCCGTCCAGCGAGTGGATGGCGGGCCACGAGCGGATGGTGACGCCGTTTTTCTCGTAGACGACCTTGTTCATCTGCTTGTAGTCGAACTCGTGGACGACGATTTCGGCGCCCGCGTCAGGCAGCGCGCCCGTGCGCGTCTGGAGGTCCCAGGCGTAGCCCTTCTTCATGCCGTCGATGAAGGCGGCGGTACCTAGTTCCGGCTTGGATCCCGTCGGTCCGTAGATGTGAATCGGGGTGTAGCGGCCCGAGAGCCAGCCACCGATGTGCAGTCCCATGAAGTCGCCGACGTGATCGATGTGGAGATGACTCGCAAAGACCTTGTCGAGCTTCGAGAAGTCGGGTCGGATCGAGAATAGGTTGCCCATGGAACCCATCCCGATGTCGAAGAGGAACTTGTCGCCGTTGCCCAACTCAACGAGGTAGCAGATCGAGACCGCCTTCTTCGTCTGGTTGGGCATGCCCGTGCCGAGTGCGGTGATTCGCATCTCGTCGGCGCCCAGCAACTCGGTGTTCGGGAAGTAGGTGGCCGGATAAACGCCGTCCACGATCTCGACGGGCTTGCGTCCGCGCGGCTCGGCGTCCTGCGCCTGGGCTTGCGGTCCCCAGTCGCCGGCGAGGTAGAGCCCGATCGCCACGCCGAGGGCCAGCGGGACAGTCCAAGTCAGCTTGATCTTCGTCATCATCTGGATCCTTTGCAGTTCGGTTTCTGGGTTTTCCCCGACAGACCAACATCGAATAACGCGAAGGCCACCGCCTGCCGCGGTGTCCGCTCTCCCTAGATACCCCAACCCGCGGCCATCGTGCAACCACCGACCGCGCCCATCTCTCCGACAGGAACCAGCATCGTCTGCGGCCGCATTCTCGCGCCCTGAACGCTCCACTCCTACCCATGAGTGAACACGGGCAATCGGCAACGAACGCAACAGCGAACGCGGGATCTACCGGCGAATGCTCGCGTCAACCAGCTCGCGGTTGGCCGCCCACCACGCGTCCGCATCCCGATGCTCGGACAGGTGCGGATCAGCTTCAAGATGCTTGGCGAGTGCGTGGTCGGCGTCGTACTTCAAATGCCCCTGCGGATACTCGTAGCAGAGTTCAACCAATCGCCGGTACCCGCGTGCGTCGCCCCGCCGCGCCAATATCTGGGCAGCGGTGAACGACAGAAGGGAGCTTTCGCTCCGCACCGCGTGGCTCAGTTCAAACTCTCCAGCGTCCGGGCGGGTTCCAACCAGCCTCCCTAGGCTCGGGATTCGGGCGCTCGGCTCCATCCAATAGCGGATTCGCCAATGCGCCTCGGGCCACCAGATCGCCGTCCCCGCAAGGACCGCCACGCCAAGGCCGATGGCCAAGAGACCGCAGAGCCACGTGGCCAGCTCGAGCCGAGCGGCGCGGCTGCGGGGAACTTGCACGCGACGAGAGTACCCAACGGTCACCGACGAGGTCGCCGATGACTGCGTAGGGGTTGGACTTTTGCCTACAAGTAGACAAGAGATCGCCTGCGGCGGTCAGGTCCATGCGCAAGCAGCTCCGTCGCTACCAACCCATGACCGCGGGCAGGCGCCGGCCTGTGGAACCGGTACTGGAACCGGTACTGGAACCGGTACTGGAACCGGTACTGGAACCGGTACTGGAACC
>CBDURV010000176.1:0-7629 GCA_965369495.1 uncultured bacterium | reverse complement strand
GCACTGCATGGCGAAGTCGGCATGGCGCTGGTCACCAACGGCGTCGCGGACGTTCAGAATCGACGACTGGACAAGTCGGGTTTGCGCCCGCTCTTCGACACCGTGGTCATATCCAGCGAGATCGGACACGCCAAGCCGCACGAGGGTTTCTTCGACGCCGTGTTCGCGCGCATCGGCAACCAGCGCCACGAGGAGGTGCTGATGGTCGGTGACAACCTCGACGTGGATATCAAGGGCGGCGCCGACTACGGCCTCGATACGTGTTGGATCAATCCGGATGGCCATCCGTGCCCCGACGACATGCGCATCGATCATGAGGTGCGCGCGGTTTCGGAGCTAGCCGCGCTGTTGAATATCTGACGCGTCCTGGGATCGGCCGCGAGCGAAAACACCGGTAGATCGTGTCAGGCACCGTACGTAGGAGTTTCACTCTCCACGCGAGACGGCCGGAACCATCCTGTCGGCGATCGGGGGGCCACCCGCGTACTGCAATAGCTCGATCGGCTGCTGGGCCGTCCCTACGACCTTCCCGCTTCCATCGTCCGCCAGCGCGACCGTCACGATCTCAAGCCTCTTCTCGATGTCGTTCGCGTCGGTCGTCGGGACCAGGTCGTGGAAAAACACAATGCGTTCGTTGTCGAGCCAGACCGGAAAGCGATCGTGGTCGGCGGGATCGGCGGTTGTGGTGACCGGCACCAGTTCGAAAGCGTCGGGGTCGTCCGGCCGGAAGACGTGGAGACGCCAGCGATTCACTCGGACTTCTGTTACGGGACCCTGCGACCTGGCGGTGAAGGCGATCTTGTCCCCGTCGTTCGACCACTTGAGTTCGCCAATCGATGCACCGCTACCGCTCAGTGAGAGAATTTCAGTCGCAGTGGCGGCGAACGTAGGAGGCGTTCCGGTCCCCTCGTCAGTGACTTGGACTGTAGCGACTTCCTGCAGACTGCCGCTCAGTGTGGGAAGGAACGCGATCTTGTCGGAGCCCGGCGCCCACGTCGGTTTGGACCCGTCGGAAAACGTCGTGCGCTCGCCGGATGCGAGATCGAAAATGGCGATGTCGCGGAAGTAGGAGCCACTCGGATCTAACTGCTCCCACGTGCAGGCGAGCCAACGCCCGTTCGGCGAGAACTCCGGATCGTGGAACTCTCCGGTCGCGAGCTCGCTCTTCGCCCCGCTCCCCACATCGTAAAGCATGAGAGCGCCCTGCTCCGGGAAGCGCCCGAGCACATAGGCCACCGTGTTTTGGTCCGGCGAAACCGCAGGTTCTGCAGGAAGGGCTCCCCTCTGACCGTCATCCAGAAGCTCGGGAGAAATCAGCGTGCAGGGGGCGCCGCCGGTTTCATCGGCGATGGCAACGATGCCGCTCTCGACGAAGGCGTCGCCTCCATACGAGAAGAGGATGCCGCCGACGGGGCACGCGGGGCCGGGGCTGGTGTCAGGAGGCGGAGTCACGTCCCCACAATCCACGATTTGAAACGTGCGGTGAATCGTTCCAGCGCCGCGCGGGGAGCCGACGTTACTCGACCCTTCGATCCGAACTTTGATTTCTTCCAGAACCGGCGGACCGAGATACTCGACAACCACGCGCGTTCTGTCGTGTCGATCGAGGACCTGCAGATCGAGAAATCTCACACGAACTCTGTCGCTAACGGTGTGCCAGGTGAGCTCAATAATCGGATTGATTCCTGCGGAGCTACTATTCCGGAGCGTGAACTCATCGATGACTGTCACCGAAGGAGAGGGGTCGGTAGCGAAGTCTTCGCAGGCGTCGAGACGGATTGTGCGAACCGAGGGGATCGGACCCGTGTCCTGGAACGCCGAGAGCTCCAGACTGCTCTCTGCGCGCGGGCATTGGAACAGCGCAAGCGCCATGAAGACGCTCGCCAGCAACGGGGTCGTGGACATACCAAGCATCAGGCTCTCCTCCGGTTTCGATAGAATTCGATCCAGAAGGGCAAACGACGTCCCGCCATGGCGCCTGACAGGAAAAATCCGAATCCGACTCCGATTCCCACCCCCGGCACAGTGACCGGCATCTTGGCCGACGTGCAGGCGGGTTCCGATCAGGCGCAGGATCAGCTCTTCCGGATGATCTACGCGGAATTGCGGCGCATCGCGTCGTCTCAGATGCGGCAGCAGCCCGCCAGCCACACGTTGCAGCCGACGGCACTCGTGCACGAGGCCTATCTCAAGCTCATGAGTGGGACGTCGCTCGCCTGGAACGACCGCACGCACTTTCTGGCGACGGCATCGCGCGCCATGCGATCGATCCTGGTCGATCACGCGCGCGCGCAGCTCCGCCTCAAGCGCGCGGGCGGACACCAGCGCGTGCCGCTGCACAGCGACGTTGCCGAAGAGCCGTCACCGGAACTCGATGTGCTGGCGGTGCACGAGGCTCTCAAGAAATTCGAGAAGCTCTCCCCCGATCGCGCGCGCGTCGTGGAGCTGCGTTTTTTCGGGGGGCTCTCCAATGAAGAGACCGCTCGGGTTCTCGGCGTGACCGAGCGTACGATCTATCGCATGTGGGAATTCGCGCGCGCCTGGCTGCGCAAGGAAATCGACTCGTGACCACGACCGGGACGCGCTTCCGCCGCATCGAGGAGATCATCGATGCGGCGCTCGAGCGGCCGGCGACGGAGCGGGATGCGTTCGTGCGCGACGCGTGCGGCGCGGATGCGGGGCTCTTCGACGAGGTGTCGGCGCTCCTGGACGCGCACCGCGACGCGGGAGACTTTCTTGAAACGGCCGCACTCGAGAAGTTCAAGGGCGCGTTGTTGGCCGAGGGCGATCGCGTCGGCAACTACACGATCGTCAAGGTGCTCGGATCGGGCGGGGGCGGCACCGTCTACCTCGCCGAGCAGGATCAGCCGCGCCGACATGTGGCTCTCAAGGCGATGCACGGCGGGTTCACGAGCCAGACTGCCGCGACACGGTTCCAGCAGGAGGCGGACATTCTCGCGCGTCTGCAGCATCCGTCGATCGCGCACGTCTACGAAGCGGGCGTGCACGACGGCATGCCATACATCGTGTTGGAGTACGTCGTCAACGCAACGACGATTCTCGACGCGGTCAAGGGCAAGGGACGCGACGATCGCCTGCGGCTCTTCGCGGATGTGTGCGACGCCGTTCACGCGGGCCATCTCAAGGGTGTCGTCCATCGCGACCTCAAGCCCGCCAACATCCTGATGCAGCCGTCCGGCCACCCGAAAATCATCGACTTCGGAATCGCGCGCGTGGAGGAAGTGGGCGCTGCAAGCGAAGTCGCCGGCACGCCGCCGTACATGAGCCCGGAACAGTGCACGCCGGACACCGATGTCGATCTGCGCAGCGATGTCTATTCGCTCGGTGTGGTTCTGTACGAGCTTCTGATGGGCCGTCTGCCGCACGATGTTTCCGGGATATCGATCCTGGAGTCGGCGCGACTTATCCGCGAGGGTGTTCCCCTGCCGCTCGATCCCGGAATCCCCGCGGACCTGCGCGCCATCGTCGAAAAGGCGATGCACAAGAATGTCGATGCGCGCTACGTCTCCGCGTCGAAGTTGGCGGACGACCTGCGGCGGTTCCTCGACCACTCGCCGGTCCTGGCGCGTCCAGCAGGTTGGCCCCATGCGCTCAAGCTGTTCGCCCGCCGTCGTCGCGCGCTGTTCTTTTCGCTGGTGGCGCTCGGCCTCGTCATGGTGCTGGGCACGGCGTTGAGTCTGCGCTTCGCGTTTCGCGCCGACCGCGCCCGGGATGCCGAACGCTACCGCGCATACGCGGCGAACATCTCCGCGGCGGCCGCAGCCGTTCGCGCCGGCGACTCCTCGGCCGCACGGCTCTACCTCGACGCGGCTCCCTCCGAACTGCGCCGCTGGGAGTGGGACTATCTCCGCGGCCGGTTGGACGCGAGCGAAAAGACCCTGGAGATTCCGACGACCGGCTGGGGACATGTGAGGTGCTGCATTGGCCCGAACGACGAGTTGGTGATGGTTCGGCCGTTCGAGACGAGCACGGTTCGCGTGTTCGACGCGCGGAACTGGAAACCACGAGGCCCGGCCACTACGGTTCCAGAGCGCATCAACACGGTGGGATTCGTGGGTGCAGACCTGGTCTGGGCGACACACGCGACCGTGCGGCGCCTGCAAGGTCTGGATTTCGATCAAGTCGACTGGGCCGTGCCCTGTCCCCCGCATACTCACCACGTCGCGTCCGCGCTTGGCGGAACCCGCGTCGTGGTTCTTTCCGGATGGGGCCGCGCGCTCCTTCTCGACGCGGACTCGGGCGAGACGGTCGGATCGATCTCCGAGGCCGACAAGAGCATCGCGACGAATCACGGCACGGTCTCGGCGGACGGCGCACGACTGGCATTTTCCCGCGACCGCGATCTTGCGATCTACGATCTCGCCTCGCTCGAGGTCATCGTGGCCCTGCCGCAGCCCCGCATCGTGACCGCGTTGGCTTTCAGCCGCGACGGAATGCGTCTGGCCATGGCGCGTGACGACGGGAGCATCCACATCGTGGTGCCCGAAGACGATTCGGCGTCGGCCGTGCGCATCGTGGGTGCCGGTCGCTCCGCGCAGAGCCTGGCGTTTTCACCTGACGGCGAGCGGATCATTTCCGGACACGTGGGCAAGATCGTGATCTGGGATGCACGCACCGGCACGCCCATCGAAACGCTGCGCGGACATCGCAACGTGATCACGACGTTGCATGCGCGGAGCGACGGTCGAATCGTCTCGGCGGATACCGACAACATCAAGATCTGGCACAGCGGCGCCAAGCCCCAGCCCACGCTGCTCTCCCGCTTCGAGAAGTCGGTCAACGATGTCGCCTTCGGACCCGGGGGGCGACGAGTGGCGTGCGCGGTTGGCGATGGGACGGTGCGCGTGTTTGGCGTGGCGAGCGGCCAGGAGTTCGCAAGGCTCAGCCACGAGGACGAAAAGGAGAGCTGCGCATCGGTCTCCTACCATCCCGACGGAAAGCGGATCGCGGTCCTGTGGCGCCGTCACCTCGAGGTCTGGCGGCCCGGCGACGGGAGCCGTGTTGCGTATTCGCCGCCGCCCAAACGGACGTCCCGGGTGCGCTGGTCACCCGACGGATCGGTCCTTGCGGGCATTTCGATTGAAGGCGGCTGTGTCCTTTGGGATCCGGTGATGCGTCGGCGGCGAGTCGAACTTGAAGTCGGGCCGGTTCCCAAGGACCTGGCTTTCAGCAGCGACGGAAAGCGACTCTTCGTCAACACGATGAAGCGACTGCATGTGTGGGACGTCGAGAGCGGGAACTTGATTCGGGGTATCGACTTGCCGTCGGATTGCGAGCGTCTCGCCGTGCATCCGGATGGTGTTCATGTCGCGCTTTCCACGGGCCGTCGCGTCCTGGTCATCGACGGTGATGGGCGCGTGGTGAGGACGCACTCCGGAATGAACAACGAGGCCGCGCGGCTGAGCTACAGCCCCGACGGGTCGCGCATCGCGGTCTCGACCTTCCTCGGGATCGTCTACCTGTTGGCTCCCGAATCCGTATCGCCGATTCTCGACCTTCGCGCCGGTACGGGCTGGCTCTGGGCGGTCGACTGGAGCCCCGATGGCCGCCACCTTGCCGCGGGCGGCGGGGAGTATTCCGGCCTCGAGAGCGCCCTCTGGCTGTGGAGCGCCGAACCGCGCTAGCGCCAGCGCCGGGGGAGGAACGGGTACGCAAGGCGTCCGATGATCCCGCGCGGATACTCCGGCATGCCCTTGAAGCCGAGCTTCTCCGGCTGCTCCTCGTCATCGGGCATGTACGCCGTCCCGAACAGCCAGTCCCACGCGCTGAAGACGATCGCGTAGTTCTGGCCGAAGCGGCCGTGCTTGACCAGGTCGTGATGCCAGACGTGCATGCGCGGTGAATTGAAGATGTAGCGCAACGGGCCATAGCTCCATCGCACATTGGTGTGGTTGAGGTTGCTGATGGTCATCGTGACCACGCCCGTCGCCAGCAGCACTGAGCCGTTGGCGCCGAGGAACATGAGCGGCAGGAACGTGACCGTGCGATAGACGACGATCTCACCGAAGTGGAAGCGGAAGTTGCCGAGCCAATCCAGCTCCTCGATGCTGTGGTGCAGCTTGTGAAAGCGCCACAGCCAATGCACGCGGTGCAGCAGCACATGCACGCACCACTCGACGAGATCGATGGTGACCAGGCAGACCGCGAATTGCGCCGCCCACGGCCACGCGCCGACCACGCCGTCGAACTTCAGCGCGCCCGCGGCATCGACACTCACCACGCCGCTGAACCACGCGATCACGTGCGCCGCGAGGATGCCGTAGTAGTGGCCGTTGAAGGCGAGAAAGAAGAAGTCCTGGCCAATGCCCTTGCGCCAGAACTTCTGTTCGCGCCGCCACGGGCGCAGCCATTCGAGCGCCCAGCATCCGAGGCCGATCGCGATGAACCAGAAGAGGAAGCTGCGGGTGGCCCAGGCGACATCAAACACGGCGTGTGCTAGGAGTTCTGCGCCGCGTCCTTCTTGAGCACCGCCACTGTCTGGTCGACCTTGTATTTGGCGACTTTGGCGGCCATTGCCTCGTCGGACATCGCCATCATCTGGCAGGCGAAGATGGCGGCGTTGAGCGCGCCGGACTTGCCGATCGCGAAGGTCGCCACCGGCACGCCGCCCGGCATCTGCACGGTGGACAGCAACGCATCGAGACCGTTGAGCGCGCCGCCCTGCGCGGGAATGCCCAGCACCGGCACGTCCGCGTGCGCCGCGAGCACGCCGGCGAGGTGCGCGGCCATGCCCGCCATGCCGGCGATCACCTTGAGCCCGCGCGCCTTCGCGCCGGTCGCGTACTCGACCGCTTCGTGCGGCGTGCGGTGCGCGGAAAGGATGCGGATCTCGTAGGGCACGTCGAAGTCCTTCAGGAACTTCTCCGCCCGCTCCATCTGCGGGAGGTCGCTGTCCGAACCGAGAACGAAACCGATCAGGGGTGCTGTGGCCATGTTCATCTGCTCCTACGCCATCAGGCGCGCTGCAATCTCACGGTAGCGGCCGGCGGCCTTGTCGAGAATCTCAACCGGAAGGTCGGGCGGGGGCGGCTGCTTGTTCCACTCCTGCGTCTCGAGCCAATCGCGCACGATCTGTTTGTCGAAGCTGTCCTGCGACCGCCCCGGCTCGTAGGTCGCGGCGTCCCAGTAGCGGCTCGAGTCGGGCGTGAGCACCTCGTCGGCCAGTACCAGTTCGCCGTCCTTCAAGCCGAACTCGAACTTGGTGTCGGCCAGCAGGATGCCGCGCTCGGCGGCGAACTCCGCGCCCGCCTGGTAGATCTTCAGCGACAGGTCGCGCAGGCGCGCGGCGAGATCGCTGCCCAACTGCGCTTCGACCTCGGCGAACGTCATCGGCATGTCGTGCCCCTCGGACGCCTTGGTCGTGGGGGTGAAGATCGGCTCGGGCAACTTGGCGCTGTTGGTCAGGCCGGCCGGGAGCGACACGCCACAGACGCTCTGCGACTGCTGGTACTCCTTCCAGCCCGAGCCCGCGAGGTAGCCGCGCACGACGCACTCGACCGGCACGATGTCCAGCGGCGTGACGTACATCGTGCGACCGCGCATGTTGTCGGCGTCGTCGCGCGCCTGCTCGGGCATCGCGTCGAGATCGGTGGCCAGCAGATGGTGCGG
>CBDURV010000175.1:0-7638 GCA_965369495.1 uncultured bacterium | reverse complement strand
ACCAATCTCAACTTCCGCTTCTATTGGCTCACGGCGATCTGGCTCCTGCCGCGCTGGGCCGATCGGCTCACCATCGATTGGAAGTCGTTCGAGAACCGCGACAAGCTGGTGGGCTGGCTGCATCTGCTCGTGCCCTACAGCGAATCACCGGCGCTCGACTCCTACGGCTACACGGCGAAGGAGTGGATCAACTATCTAAAGGGGCCCGGGGAAACAGACGCGGGATTCGTCATGCGGCGCTTCGAGGCGCTGCCCGTCGAAACGCCGCTGCGCGAGAAGGTCTATGAGGATCTCGACATCCCGATCGTGCTGGCACCCGGCAAGGACACGCCGGCCAAGGGGCGCGAACTCTGGCGCGAATCGCCGGTCGTGCTGCAGACGAAGCCGCCGGCACGCGGACGGCCCAACCTCAAGCGGGCGATCCCGAAGGAACGCTTCACCGTGACGGAGGTCGATGCGCGCCGCGGACGCGAACTGATCGACCTGGCGGACGCCTGCATGGTGACGCGCCACCGCGACCTGCTCATTTTCCTCAACGCCGACAAGCACGATGTGCGCATGATCGATTTTGGGGATGGACTGCAGTTCGCGTGCATGGGCGCGGTCCCGGAACGGCGCCTCATGCTGGAGGCGGTCTACGGCTTCCTGACGCTCATGAACGGGGTGCCGATCGGCTACGTGTTGTGCAGCGCGTTTTTCGGCTCGGCGGAAATCGCCTACAACGTCTTTGACAACTACCGCGGCGCGGGCGCGGCGCACACCTACGCACGCGTACTCGCCATGGTGCGCGGCCTCTTCGGCGTGGATACCTTCGCGGTCGATCCGTACCAGTTGGGCCACGACAACCGCGAAGGCATGGATTCCGGCGCGTGGTGGTTCTACTACAAGCTCGGGTTCCGTTCGCACGACCCGGCCATCAAGGCGCTGGTGCGCGAGGAGCTCGCGACGATGAAGGCGGATCCCGGCTACCGCACGCCGCCGCGCCGCATTCACGATCTCGCTGCGGAGTACATGTACCTGCACGTCGACAAGTCGCGCCGCGATGTGCTCGGCATGCTCGACCTGGGCGCGATCGGGATGCACGTGACCCACGCGCTGGCGAACCGCGCCGGCGGCGAACGCGAGCAGGGTATTGCCGACTGCGCCGACGAGACCGCCAAGCTGCTCGGACAGGCGAAGTGGCGCGCGCTTCCCAAGGGCGAACGCCTCGCCTGGGAACGCTGGGCGCCGCTGGTCTTGTCGATCCCGGACGTTGCCCGCTGGACCGCCCCGCAAAAGCACGCGCTGCGCGATGTCATCCGGGCCAAAGGAGGACCGCGCGAGTCCACTTTCGTCCAGCTGTTCGACAAGCACACGCGTCTCCGGGACGCGCTCAAGCGACTCGCATCGACCCAGTAATCGGTTCCGCCCTCCCACAAGCGCCGGAGCCCGGTGATAGGATTCGCGAATGACCCTCCATCGCCCGCTCATTGCCGCACTCGCAGCGCTGCTGGCCGCATGTGGCGGCGGTGGCGATGCCGCACCCGCACCCGTCGGCATCGCGCTGGGCGATCCGATGCCCGGTCTTTCCGCCGACACCTATGCCGCGTTCGAGCGCGGGCGTGATCTGTTCGTGCGCCGCTTCGCGCAGTCGGAAGGCCACGGGCCCGACTTCAACACCAGCTCCTGTCGTTCCTGCCATGGCATTCCCGTGCCGGGCGGATCGTCGGAGCGCTACCGCGACTTCATCATGGCGGGCCGTTTCGTGAACAACGTGCTCGAAGGGGCGTTCGAGAACGAGCAGTTCGTGGCGCGCAACTTCTCGTACGAACGCATGCGCCGCGAACCGGTGCCGGCCGACGCGGACGTAATCACATCGCGCAACGCGCCGCCGATGTTCGGCATGGGTCTGCTCGAGCGAATTCCCGCCTTGGACATCCGCCGCAACGAGGACGTCAACGACCTCGACGGCGACGGCGTCAGCGGCCGCGCCAACCTGGATGGGTTCCGCGTCGGGCGCTTCGGCTTCAAGGCGCAAACCGCCGACCTCGAGGGTTTCGTCCGCGGCCCGCTCTTCAACCACATGGGCATCACCACCGATCCGCTCAGTGCGGGCGGCGGCGTGCCGCAGGTGGTCGCGCCGGACGACTCGAACTCCGACGACGACGGCGTGGCGGACCCCGAACTGTCGCGCGCGGACCTGCTTGACCTGCTCGTCTTCGTGCGCGAACTGGCTCCGCCCACTGCGCTGCCCATGGACGCGGAGGCGCAACGCGGCGAGACGATTTTCACGCAGATCCGTTGCGCCGACTGCCACATTCCCAATCTAGTGCAGATTGGAGCGCCGGTCCTGGCCTACAGCGACCTGCTGCTGCATGACATGGGCCCCGGCCTCGCGGACGGCATCGAAATGAAGGATGCGACGGGGCTTGAGTTCCGCACGCCGCCTCTGTGGGGAGTGCGACATCACGCGCCCTACCTGCACGACGGACGCGCCGACGATCTCGAACAGGCGCTCATCGCGCACGGCGGTGAGGCGAGTGCTTCCCAAGCCCTCTTCAACGGTCTCGACGCGGCGGACCGCGCCGCGCTGATCCGTTTCCTGGAGACTCGATAATGCGCCGGCTTCAGACTCTCCTCATCCTCTGCGCAGGGGTCGCGATGGCGGGACTCGTCGCTCCCGACAGCCCGATTCCGTCGCCGGGTACCGCGGGCGCGCCTCACACTCCGCTGAATGGCAGCGACGCCCAGAGCTTCTTGCGCGGACGCGCGCTTTTCGATCGCTCCTTCCCGGTGGCCGACGGCCTTGGCCCGCACTTCAACGGCGACTCGTGTCGCAGTTGCCATCAGGACCCGGTCGTCGGTGGCGCGGGCGGCATCGACGTGCAGGTGCAGCGACCCGCGATCAGCGACGGCAACGGCGGGTTCATCAGTCCGCCGGAAACCGGCGCATTGGCGCAAACGCACAGCATTGTCGGCGTGCCGCGCGAGGAGATTCCCGCCAACGTCGTCTTCGTGGAGGAACGCAACTCACCCACGGTGCTCGGCCTCGGCCTGATGGAGCAGATCGCGGAAGCGACGATTCTCGCCAATCAGGACGCCGACGATGAGAACGATGACGACATCCGCGGCGTAGCGCACATGGTGGCCGGCGGCGTCGTCGGACGCTTCGGCTGGAAGGCGCAGGTTCCCGATCTGGAGTCGTTCGCGCGCGATGCACTACGCAACGAACTGGGCATCACGGTGCCCATCAACGGGAATACGTTCGGCGACGGCGCCGCCGATCCGGAAATCCTTCAGCCCGCGATCGACGATCTGGCTTTCTTCATGCGCAGCCTCGACTTCGCGCCGCTGCGCCCGACGACCGCGCAGATCACGCAGGGCGAAGCGCAGTTCGACTCGCTCGGATGCGTCAAGTGCCACGTTCCCTCGATGGACGGCGTGCTGCTCTACTCCAACCTGCTGCTGCACAACGTGCAACCGGACGGCTTCCAGGGAGTGGCGCAGGGCAACGCGACCAGCGGCCTCTACCGCACGGCGCCGTTGCGCGGACTGCGGAGCAGCGCCCCCTACTGGCACGACGGCCGCTCGGAAACGGTCGAAGCCGCCGTTAGGCGCCACGATGGCGAGGCGCTCAACGTGCGCCAGGCGTTCGAGAACCTGACCAGCACGCAGCGCGCGGCGGTCATCGCGTTTCTATTGAGCCGTTAGAAGGTCGCCGACGCCCAGACCGAGATCCGCCAGCGTCCCCGCCCGCACTTCCAGCGCAAAGCTGACCGGCACGGACGAAGGGCGCGGCGTCTCGTCGAATGGCGTCATCGCCAGCACATCGACGATGCGCATCGATTCGTCGAGGTAGGCGAGGTCGAGCGCGACTTCGGTGCCGCGCATCCAGAACGAGACCATCTCCGCCCTCGGGAACACGAACAGCATGCCCCGCACCGCGCCGTCGGCGGTCGGCAACAGGTCCGCTTCGGCCGCGTCCATCAGGCCACGCGCGCGGGTGGCATCGGTGTCGGCCACCCAGAGTCGAAACTCGGTCGGCCCAGCGCGCAAAGTCTGTACGGCAAGTTCGGCAAACGGCACAACATCTCCCCCACCCGACGAGCACGCCGCCAAAAGCAGAATCAGAGCCACCGCACGCACGCCCCGAGAATATGTGATCCGCAACAGCATCGCCAATCCCCACTCTTAAGTGTTTTCGCTTCAACGACTTGCAGCCCATGCGCGCGGCATCGCTGCCGCAGGTCGGGGCGCACCGGCTAGGCGCCGAACATGAGAGGTCGGCTCAGAACCTATAGCTCGCGCCGATCTGCGGTCCGTGTTGCAGCAGATCGGTACCGCTCTCGTCGTCGCCGCTCCCGGTAATCGTGTCGTAGGACAAGAGCCGGTATCCGACGAACACGTCGATGCGGCGCGTGATCCTGAACGCGACGTTGGCGCTGAATTGCCACGTGAACTGCGCGGCGTCGCCGATTCCGAACCCGCCGATGTCACCACGGACAATCAGCGCCCAGCGCTGGGCAAACTGCCAGCCGACGCGGGCTCCGAAGAACGGATCGATGCGTTCGTCGAGGTCCTCCACGACGATCGGACTCCCGACAATGGGTGTCGTGGTCGCCTTGATCCGAGTGTAGAAGTAGCGCGCTCCCACGAACGCGTCCACGGCGACGGCGCGTCCCCAGCGCATCGATTTTCCCTCGCGTGCAGGAGCGGGCGCCTCGAGAGTCCGCTCAAACACCCTGTAGCCGAATCGGACCTCGAAGATTTTCTGCCTAATCGAGACCTGCAGATCCAGGAGCGTACCCTCGCGATCGATGGCGAGCTTCGCCCAGGTGCCGTCGAACCCGATGAACCACTTGCGCCAGCGCACTTCCGCGTACATCTGAAATCCGGCATCCGTGAGATCGAAGAAGGTTTCGAACGGGATGTCGATTTCCGTGCCGCCGTCGCCAGCCACGGTGCCCTTCACACCCGCCAACCAGCCGTAGATAATCAACGAACCGCCCCAGTCGCTCTTGGCTGGCTGCGACGTGGACTGCGCGGCCGCACGGCTCGGGTCCGAAAGGTAGGCGTCAACCTCACGAGTCAGCGCGGCGCCACTGGTGACCGGAATCGGCGCTGCCTGCCGAGTGTGCGCCGGCCCACGAATCTGCGTACTCGAAGCGGAAGCGCAGCCGAGAACGAACAGGTACGGCAGCACCACAGCAATGCTCCGGGCGCAAGCGAGCTTCGGCATGCCGAGATCCTAGCCCATGGCGTTCTACCAGCGCCACCAATCGCTCCTAAGCAGCTTCACGCCAGCGGCTTATGACTTGCGGAAGCGACACGGCTGTCGCACGCTGGCGCGCGGCCGGATGCGCCGAGGACGCCCGTTTGCAACGCTTCGCGCGGCGGCGGCGTCCCTACCGCGAAACATGAGCACACCGACACCGGAAGCACTCCTCACCCACGCCACATGGGTTCGCGGTCTCGCCCGCAGCCTCGTCCGAGACGACCAAGCGGCCGACGACCTCGTCCAGGAGGCGTGGCTCGCGGCGCTGACGAAGCCCCCCCGGACGCTCAGCCGCGGTTGGCTCGGAAGCGTCGTGCGCAACGCGGCCCGCTCGCGTTGGCGCCGCGAAACGCGACTGGCGGCTCGCGAACGTACCGCCGCGCGCCCGGAGATCACACGCAGCACCGATGCACTCGCCGCCGAGGCCGAATGGCAGCGGCGCATCGTGGCGGCGGTGCTCGCATTGGAAGCCCCCTACCGCGACGTGCTTCTGCTGCACTACTTCGACGATCTGTCCCCCACGGAAACAGCGAAACGGCAGGGCGAACCGGCCGGCACGGTGCGCAGCCGACTCAAGCGCGCGCACGACATGCTCCGCGCGCGGTTCGATCGCGACCACGGCGGCGACCGGCGCGCCTGGACACTGGCACTCGTACCGCTTGCCTCACGCCGTGCATCGGCGACGAGCACTTTGCCGACGGCCTGGATTGCAGCCGCGCTCGTGGCGTGCATCGCCTTCGTTACCTGGCAGAGCTTCGCCGCCTTGGAACGACCCTCCGCTCCGACACGCGCTGGCGACGAACACGTAGCGTCCGTCCGCAACGACGCAGCGACCGAGCCCAGCCCCCCGCACCCCCTCAACTCTCTTGTTGGCGTCGTGCTTGGGCAGGGGGAACAGCCTCTCGCCGAGGCCGCGATCCGGGTCGGCGATACGACCACCTACAGCGCGGAAGATGGCTCCTTTCGAGCCCGCGTAACGCAGGGCGAACCGTTCCACCTGACCGTGACGGCCCCGGGATACGCGCCGCACGTGCTGCGCGCGACGATCAGCTCAGACCGCGCGGGATTGGCGATTCAACTCCTGCCCGCCGCAGAGTTCCGCGTCCGCATCCTCGACATCGACGGCCGCCCCATACCCGACGCGGTCGTTCGCCTCTGCGAGCGCGGCGGTGAGTTTCGAGCCGCAAGTCACAGCGGAGCCGACGGCAGCGCGCGGATCTCCGATGTGCGAGCGGACTGGTACACCCTCTTCGTGACCCATCCGCAGTACGCTCCCGCGAGCCGCGGTGTGCGCGCACCATCCCACGCGCTCACGATGCGCCTGGAGCGCGGCGCCACCCTCGAAGGCGTGACGCTCGACCGGAGAACCAGGGCGCCCGTGGAAGGGGTTCGCGTGCGTGTCCTGCTCCCCGGTGGAGAGACGGCGCTGCCCGACGGCCCCACCCTCGAGGCTCTGAGCGACAGCCGCGGACGATTCCGCCTGGACCGCATACCGACTACGCGCGGTTTCGACGTCGATGTCGATGCGGGACCGCGGGGCCGACTCAAACGCCGCTGGCTCGCGGTACAACACCTTCCGCTGCTGCAGACGATCCTGCTTGATGAGGAGCGCTCGATCCAGGGGGTGGCGCGTGGACCGGACGGGGCGCCCGTTTCCGGCCTGACTCTTCGTCCCTGGGACACGCTCCGCCCGCGCGACCACCTCGTCACGACGGATGCGCTCGGCCGCTTCACCGTGTCCGGTCGCGCACCGCTGGGCCGCGCCATCTCGGTCGTTTCCAATCACTGGAAGTTGGCGCGCCTCGATCGGGGAAACGAGTTCACGCTTCACGTCACCCCGCACCAGACACTCACTGGACGCGCGATCGACTCGAGCGGGAGTCCGGTCTTCGGAGCCGTGGTCACAAGCGAACTCGCGACCACCATTACGGATGCGAACGGCAAGTACGCCGTGTCAGGTCAAAACGTCGAGATCGCTCAATCGGGGTACCGAACCGCGTACACGCAGGGTGGAGAGGTCACGCTCGCGCCACGCTCGGGGTGGACGATGACGGGCAGCGTCACGGACGAAGCCGGCTCGCCCCTTGCCGGAGTGCTGATTCAGTGCAATCACAAGTACGACCACGGGCTCGGGGGCGCGCACTACGCCACGACTTGGGCCGATGGGTCATTCACGGTGCGAGGACTCGAACCGGGCCGCCAGCGGATCCTCGCGCGCCTTCCCGGATACCGGGGCGCCCAACAATACGTCGCCACCCGCGACCCGGTGGCGCTCACTCTTGACCATGGCCAGACGCTGCGCGGCGAGGTCGTCGATCGCAATGGCGATCCGGTTCCTGGCGCGGGGATCCACGTATCGAAGTTCATGCTGATGACACGACCTG
>CBDURV010000174.1:0-7652 GCA_965369495.1 uncultured bacterium | reverse complement strand
ATCATGGACGCCGTCAAGGAGGCGCAGAAGTCGCTGACCAAACAGCACGGCAAGCCGATCAAGCGCAAGACCCTCAACAAGATCCGCAAGGAAGAGGCGAAAGTGCGCGTGACGCTTGCCACGGGCGATCTCGGCAAGGCGTGGACTGCCTACGCCACCCTGGCCAAGAAGGTTGCCAAGCAGCCGGAGGCGATCAAGGCGATCGCCGCCAAGGTGCAAGCCGATCTGCTCGCCGCTTCCGAGAAGAAGCTCACGGAGCTGGAAGGGCTCGTCGCTCGCGGCGAAACCAAGGCCGCTGCCAAGGAGCTGCGCGGCTTCGCTCGCTCGCTCAAGGGCACGCCCCTCGAGGCGCGCGCGCAGGCGCTGGCCGACAAGATCAAGCCGCCCAAGTCCTGATAAACAGCCGGAGGCTCCGTAGCCTCCGTCCACTCACGGCGTTCCCTGGTGCTGGTGTCCAGGGGGCGCCCTTTTTCGTGAGGAGTTGGAAGCGAACTGCCATTCGAGAGAGACGATCGCATCGGCTTTGGGCCTTGGGCTCTGAGCTTTGGGATTCGAACTCGAGAGACCAGCCTGGTCGCGACGCAAAGCCCCAAGCCCAGAGCCGAGGTCGTTGCCCTAACTCGACTTGTAGATCTCGTCGATGTTGTCCGCAAGGCGCTCGGCGATGACGTTGCGGCGCATCTTGAGGGTGGCGGTCATGAAGCCGTTCTCGGGGGAGAAGGGCTCGTCGAGCACCTTGAAGCGCAAGACGTTCTCGAAACTGCGGAAGCCGCCGCGCGGGCCGGTGAGCTTCTTGAGCTCTTCCGAGATGGCCGCCTCGTCCGCGCCCGCCTCGGGGTCGGGCACGATCAGCGCGCCGAGTGTCTTGCGGTCCTGGCCGACCAGCATCACCTGCTGAATCAGCGGCGACTCGAGAATCGACTGTTCGAGCGGCTCCGGCTCGACGTTCTCGCCGCCGGAAAGCACGATCGTCTCCTTGCGGCGCCCGATGAAGACCAGGTCGCCCTCCGGCGTGATGCGTCCGAGGTCGCCCGTGTCGAACCACCCGTCCTCGCCCAGCACCGCGGCGGTCAGGTCGGGCTCCTTGTAGTAGCCGCGCATCACCTGCGGCCCGCGCACCAGGAAGGTGCCGTCGGGGCCCACCTTGAACTCCGTCTCGGGCACGGCGCGTCCGATCGTGCCGAGCTTGTTCTCTACCGCGTCGCGCAGCGCGATCACCGGCGATGTCTCGGTCAGGCCGTAGCCGATGAGCAGCTTGAGCCCGGCATCCGCGAAGAAGGTGTCGATGTGCGGCGGTAGGTAGCCGCCGCCGCTCACGCTGTAGAGCAGCCGGCCGCCCAGCAGTTCCTGCACCTTCTTGTAGAAGAGCGCCTGACCGAGCCAGTGGCCGGGATAGCCCAGCGGATTGCCCTTGCGCACCATGGCGCTGCCGCTGCACGCGAACTTGAAGAGCGTCTTGACCAGCCCGCCCTTCTTGTCGATCGCCTTGAGCGCGCCCTCGTAGATCGTCTCCCACAGGCGCGGCACCGACGCGAAGTAGTGCGGGCGGTGCTCCTTGAGGTCTTCCTTGACCCGCCGCTTGGAGCTGTAGACCGTGACGCAGCCGCGGGAGAAGCCGCACAGCTCGACGGTCTGCTCGAACGTATGCCAACTCGGCAGCACCGAGACCCAGACGCGTTCCTTCTGCATGTCCACCAGCGGCGGGATGACACGGATGTTGTGCGCGATATTGCGATGCTCCAGCATGACCCCCTTGGGGTTGCCGGTGGTGCCCGACGTGTAGAGCAGCACGGCGAGGTCGTGCTCGTCGGCGGCGTTTTCCCACTCGGAGAGCTCATTGTCGGAGATGGGGGAGGGGCCGGGGAACCCCTCGTCCGTCATGTCGATCGACTTGTAGCTGTCGGGAATCTGCTTGGCGGCCCGCGCCGAGCCGGCGAAGACGAGGCTCGCCCCGGAGTGCTCGAGAATGTAGAGCAGCTCCTTTTCGCTGATGTCCTCGCCGCGCGGGACGACCACGGCGCCGATCGCGAGGCCGGCGGCGTAGATGTGGAACCAGCGCGGCGAGTTCTCCGCAATGATCGCGATGCGGTCGCCCTTTTGGATTCCCTGCTCGCGCAGCCACTGCACGATGCCGTGTGTCGCCTCGGCCACCTGGCGGTAGGTCCAGGTCTGATCCTTCTGGATCTGCATGGCCAGATCGCCATAGCGCGACATGGCTGAGAAGAGGTAGCGGTTGATCGTCTCCATACCGGGCTCGTTCTCCATCGTGTCGATAGGGGGCGTTGGTATACTGCCAGCCCTTCGACGGAGATTCCAAAACAATGAGCCTCTTGCAGCTGAACGACGACAATTTTTCCAACGAGGTGTTGGAATCCGAACTGCCCGTTCTCGTGGACTTTTACGCCACTTGGTGCGGCCCCTGCAAGGCGCTGACGCCGATCGTCGAGAAGCTCGCCGGCGAGTACGAAGGCAAGCTCAAGGTTGCCAAGCTCAACATCGATGAGGCGCCCGGCGCCCCGAGCCAGTTCTCCGTCCGCGCGGTCCCCACGATCGTCTTCTTCAAGGGCGGCGCCGCCGTGCAGACGATGGTCGGCCTGCGCCGCGAAGACGAGCTTCGGAAGACGATCGACTCGGTCATCGGCTAAGCGAGTCGATCGTCTTCTCCTCGATCGTCTTCCGAAGTTGTTTCTGGCCCAACACCTGACGGCGTTGGAGCTGGTGCAGTGCTTATGGCTCAACCGCTGACGCGTTTGAAGCGGGTGGCCCATGAGTCGCGCTGAGCAGTACGAAACTGTTGTCGTCCAAGTTGAGAGCCTGGTTGCGGATGCTCCCAATTTCGTGGCGGCGCTTGCTTCGGTTGCGGCGCTGTTGAACGACACGTTCGAGCACTACTTCTGGGTGGGGTTCTACCTCGCGCACGAGGATGGCTCGCTTACCGTCGGCCCCTACCAAGGGCCGCTCGCCTGCGTGCGCATTGAGCGCGGCAAGGGTGTGTGCGGCACCGCCGCGGAACGGATGGAGCCGCTGCTTGTCGCCGACGTCGATGCGTTTGCTGGCCACATCGCATGCGACAGTCGCAGCCGCAGCGAAGTCGTGGTTCCGATCGTGCGCGACGGTCGTCTGCGCGCTGTCCTGGATGTGGACTCCGATGCACTCGACGCGTTCGATGAAAGCGACCGAGACGGTCTTGTAAAGATCGCGTCACTGCTGGCAGGCGTCGATTGAGCGTGCGCAGAAACTGCACGCTGCGTTCCCCGAAAGGGAACACGCTGTTCACTCAACCGGGAACCTCGTTCCCGGTAATGTCAGGCGCGCTTTACGTTCGCGCTGCGGGCACAAAAAAAGAAGGCGAGCCTTGCGGCCCGCCTTCGTCACGACGCCATCAAAAGGTGGGTGTGTTTGGGATAGGGTACGGTACGGAAGAGGGAACTCCGACGTCGTGAATTGACCGGTTGTGGGTGGGAAGAACCGCGGGTTCCAGCGAACTGGAACAGCTTGGGAGGAAGATCGTGGTGTGCGGTTCTCCCGAACCGGATCGGGCGTAGTTGGTTTTTCAATCTAACTACCCTTTAGTACGCATTTGGCGTGCCGGGTGGACGTGATATTCCGGATTGGGTTCTGTTTCGCAACTCCAGCGTAGGCCCGAGGCCGCGCGAGGACAAGCTGGGTGAAGTCGCGGCGACGCCGCTGTGTTCCAAAACTTCACTGCAAGGAGCCGCGACAATGCCCAGCGCAGCCGCAGCCGGCCGAAGCCAGCTGGGGTTGCGAAACAGAGCCTTCTGGCCCGGAATCGCTCGTCTGCACCCCTTGGATGCTCGGGGAGCGACGCGGTTACTTCTGGCGCGGCGCAAGCGTCCAGCGCTCGACGCGGCCCTCTTCGTCGAGGGCGATGCGCAGTTCGCCGACCGCGCCCGCCGCGTTCTCCGCGCTGTAGCCGAGTGCGAGCGTGCGGTCATCCTGCTTGAGGCGACTCGTCGGCGGGCCGAACACGCGGACCACTTCCGCGGCCGGCGTTGACACCTTGAGGCTCTGCACCTGCGCGTAACTCAATACGCCCGGCACGTCCTTGCCGCCCTTGGTGACGTGCGCGCTGCATGACGACGCCAGGAGGACTGCAAGGAGTAGGGTGCTCGCCTGTATGCTGCGCATCTTCGCGGCAAGCGTAGCAGATGGCCACTCCCACCGAATTTCGGGGCAAGCAGCTTTACCCCTTCCAGCGCGCCGCGATCGAGGCGATCGACGGGGGGCGCTCCGTGATCGTCGCGGCCCCGACCGGGGCGGGCAAGACGCTGGTGGCCGACTACGCGATCGAGGAGTCGTTCATGCTCGGGCGGCGGATCGTCTACACCGCCCCGATCAAGGCGCTCTCCAACCAGAAGTTCCGGGATTTCCGCGAGGAGCACGGCGACGACGTGGGAATCATGACCGGCGACGTCACGATCAACCCCGAGGCGCCGCTGCTGATCATGACCACGGAGGTCTTCCGCAACACGATCTTCGAGAGTCCTGAACGGCTGAAGGACGTCGAGTTCGTCATTTTCGACGAGGTCCACTACATCGACGATCGCGATCGCGGCACGGTCTGGGAGGAGTCGATCCTCTACGCGCCGGACCACATCCGCATCGTCGGTCTGAGCGCGACGATCCCCAACGTCGAGCAGTTGACCGGATGGATCCGCAAGACGCGCAATATCGAGGTGGACGTGGTGGAGGAGCACGAGCGGCCGGTTCCCCTGCACCACCTCTTCTATATCGCCGATGTCGGCCCGCGCGAACTCAACCAGCTCAAGGGCGTGCTGCACAAGCCGACGCACAAACGCCGCTTCCGCCGCGACGGCGCGCCGCGCCATCCGATCCCGTATGCGATCCGCGAGGGCTGGCTGCCGGCGCTCTACTTCGCCTTCTCGCGCCGCGACTGCGAGAGGCTCTGCGAGCGGCAGGCGAAGATGACCGATCTGCTCACCAAGGAGGAGCGGCGCGATGTGCTGCTCGACTTCGACAATCTCGCGCAGCTCTACGAGGTCGATCGCGAGCCCGGGACGGAGTACCTGCGCCGCATGGCGATGCGCGGTTCGCTCTACCACCACGCGGGGCTGCTGCCGATCCACAAGGAGATCGTCGAGCGGCTCTTCACGCGCGGCCACGTCAAGATGCTCTTCACTACCGAGACGTTCGCGCTGGGCGTGAACATGCCGGCCAAATGCGTCATCTTCGACAACCTGCGCAAGTTCGACGGCACCGAAGTGCGCTACATGAAGACGCGCGACTACCTGCAGATGGCGGGGCGCGCCGGTCGGCAGGGCATGGACGACGAGGGCATCGTGCTGTCGCGCGTGCGCCTGGAGGAGGCCAACTGGGCCGCGCTGCAGCGCATCACCGAGGGCGGTTGCGAGCCGGTCATAAGCCGCTTCAATCTCTCGTACTCGACGCTGCTCAACCTCTATCAGCATCTCGGCCAAGGTGTCTACACCGCCTTCGACCGCAGCTTCGCCCACTATCAGGAGAGCAAGGCGCAGCGCAAGGCGGCGTCGCCGCGCAACCGCGTCATCGCGCGCCGCATGCGCGTGTTGAAGGATCGCGGCTACGTGGTGGGGGACAGCCTCAGCCCGCGCGGCGAAATGGCGCGCATGATCAGCGGCTACGAGGTGCATGTTACGGAGATGCACTTCGCCGGCATCTTCGAGAAGGCGAGCGTCGAGGAACTCGTGGCGCTCTTCACCGGCATCGTCTACGAGGCGCGCAAGATGGACGACACCGAACCGCAGCGCGTGCCGCTCGAGCGGGAGTGCATGGACATCCTGCGCGGCTGGCGGCGCGACGAGAAACGCAACGACCTCGCCGAGCTAAGCAAGCCGCTCGACTTCGGCATCAATTCGCTCGCGTTGCAATGGGCGAAGGGCGCGCGCTTCGAGAAGCTGCTGGAGATGTCGAGCATTTCGGAAGGCGATCTGGTACGCACTCTGCGTATGGCCCTGCAGCTCATGCGCCAGCTACGTCGCGTGCTTGATCCCAAGACGCCGCTGGCGGAGCGTCTGCGCGAGGCCGCGGATCGCATGGATCGGGACGTCGTGGACGCCCGAAGGCAACTGGAGCTGGGGTAGACTGGAACGATGGCGCAAAGCGGGCGCGGCAGGCGGGGCAAAAAACGACGAATTGCTCCCTTAAAAGCCGATTCGACACCGAAAGACCGGGCCAGCAAACTGCCTCCCCCCGATCCCGAGACCGACACGCTCGCGGATGCGAAGCTGGTCAACGCGCTCGAATCGAATCCCGAGTTTTTCAAGGATCCGCTCATCGGGACGACGCTCGGCAAGTGCAAGATCGAGAAGCTGATCGGCGAGGGCAAGACGTCGGTCGTCTATCGCGCCCACTACAAGCCGCTCAAGCGCACGGTCGCGGTCAAGGTGCTGCACGATCACATGGCCAAGGAGCCGTCGGTGCTGCGCGTTTTCCAGCGCGAGGGGCGCGCGGTCGCCGCACTCGACCACGAGAACATCCTCAAGATCTATGACGTCGGCGAGGACCAGGGCAAGTACTTCCTCGTGCTCGGACTGCTGCGTGGCGAAGAGCTCAAGAAGGTCATCGACGACAGCGACGACAACCGTCTCGATGTCGCGACCGCGCTGGAGTACGCGCGGCAGGCGGCCAAGGGACTCGCGGCCGCGCATCGCAAGAACCTGATCCACCGCGACATCAAGCCGCAGAACCTCGTTGTCGAGCCGGACGGCCAGGTAATGATCGTCGACTTCGGTCTCGCCGCCGAGGCGGAAGGCGCGTTTGCCGGCGGCAAGCTGGGCACGCCGCACTTCATGGCGCCCGAGCAGTGCCGCGGCGAGTTGGCCGTGCCTGCGACCGACATCTACGCCCTCGGCATCACGCTCTATCACATGCTGGTCGGCCATCCGCCGTACCAGGGTGAAAAGACGACCGAGGCGATCATCCAGCGCCACCTCGAGGGCGTGCGTCTCGAGCCGGAAAAGAAGGTCCCCGGACTGCCGCGCAACGTTTGCCAGCTCATCCGCAGCATGACGCGCATGGACGCGAAGCAGCGGCCGAGCGCGGACCAGGTCGCCGAGACGATCGAGAAGCTGGCCAAGGGTGCCGGCAAGCCGGATCGCGGCGCGACGGGTCGCAGAGGCGCCGGTCGGCGCGCCGCCCAGGCGCCCAAGTCCAACTCCGGCGCGATGATCGGCATTGGCGCGATCGTTTTGGTGGGTATCGTCGGGCTGGTCCTCCTGATGGGGGGCAACGGGGACAAGGACGATGGTCTCGACGAGGCCGACGCCAAGCCCAAGAAGAAGAAGGTCTGGACCAAGCCGAAGCCCAAGGTCGAAACTCCGGTCGAGAAGCCGCCGGAAGCAACCGGCGATGCGCTGCTCGACCAGATGATGGCGGACGCCAAGCGCGAGGAGCGCGACGACAACCTCCAGGAGGCCGCGTTCATGTACGAGCGCGTCATGAAGAAGACCGAGGCCGACAAGGAGAACGCCTACTACAAGCAGGCGGCCGCCGCGCGCAAGCACGTCAAGAAGGAGATCCGTGCGCGCCGGTCGGGCACCCGCAAGAAGCGCGTCACGCTCAGGATGACCGAGAACGCCGCGACGGAGTTCACCGAACGCAAGGCGGAGTTCGCCGCGTCGCTCAAGATCTTC
>CBDURV010000173.1:0-7701 GCA_965369495.1 uncultured bacterium | reverse complement strand
ACTTGCCGCCGCCCGTGACGTAGATCTCCTTGCCCTCGATGCAGGGTGCGCTCGCTTTCGCGCCGACGTCGAATGTCCAGCGATTCAGGAACCCGGTACCACTGCGCCGCCACTGTTTGAGCTGCGTTCCATGCACCAGGAAGACGGCGCCTTCCCCCAGCGCGATGGCGCTTGTCGCACCGACGCTCTGGGAGGCGACGCGCTTGCCGGTTTCCAGATCGATCGCGATCAGGTCACCGCCGGCGCGCAGGTATCCGGTGCCGTCCCATGTGAGGGGCGTGACGGAGATCGGCACGCTCGACTTGTAGGTCCAGACCACATCGCCCAGCGACTCGATCGCCCGCGCGCCCGAGATGCAGGATCGGCTGGCGGGGCCGCGCGGATGGGCCCAGCGGCGGGCGGGGGCGTTGGCGCCATCGTGCTCTCCGGCAGCGGCCAGCGGCGCAAACAGGGCGAGGATCAGGATCGTCCGCATGTTCCCGGCATTGTACGGGTCCCACGGATCCGGATCTGGCGGGTCGGAGATTGCCGGATCCGACATCCCGTGAGAGAGTGGCCGTATGGACGCGTTCAAGGTCGTACTCGCGGAGCCGCGCGGTTTTTGCGCCGGTGTGGACCGGGCCATCGAGATTGTCGAGCGCGCGCTGGAGCTTTACGGTGCTCCGATCTACGTGCGCCATGAGATCGTCCACAACCGCCACGTGGTGGAAAAGCTGCGCGCCGAAGGGGCGGTCTTCGTCGAGGAACTGGACGAGGTCCCGGCCGGCGCGGTCGTGATTTTCAGCGCCCACGGCGTCGCGCGCGCCGTCATCGAGGAGGCGACGAAACGCGGCCTGCGCCAGATCGACGCAACCTGCCCGCTCGTGACGAAGGTGCATCACGAGGCGGACCGCGTGGCCAAGCGGGGCAGCCACATCGTCCTGATCGGCCATGCCGGCCACCCCGAGGTGGAGGGCACGCTCGGCCAGGTGCCGGTTGGCGCGATGACCCTGGTCGAGACTGTCGAAGACGTCGAACGCCTCGCGATCGACTCGGGCCGTGCGCTTTCGTTTGTGACGCAGACCACGCTTTCCATGGACGACACCGCGGAGATCGTGCGCGCGCTGCAAGCCAAGTTCCCGCACATCACCGGTCCGACCGCCGAGGACATCTGCTATGCGACGCAGAATCGGCAGAATGCGGTGAAGCAGCTGGCCAAGGATTGCGAGGTGATCCTCGTTCTGGGTGCGCCCAACTCCTCCAACTCCAACCGTCTCGTCGAGGTCGCCCAAGTCGCGGGCTGCCGCTCCTACCTGCTGGAGACCGCCGCGGATCTTCAGGACTCGTGGGTTGCCGGCGCGAAGGCGGTGGGCGTCACGGCGGGCGCCTCGGCCCCCGAAGTGCTCGTCCAGGAGCTTCTCGAAGCGCTTCGGACACTCGGCGCGGCGGATGTCGAGACGCTGCGGCTGACTGAAGAGCGCGTGCAGTTCTCGCTTCCCAAAGATCTCAGCCAGAGCTGACCCGTGCGCGTTCGATGCGACGCGCGTGTCGTAAGTGTTTTTCGAGAAGCACTTTATGCGGACGCCATGACCCTGGCGGAGTGCCCCTGAAGGTTTTGGCGGGGGGTGTCGATAGGGGGGCAACGTGCTGCAATCAGTGGGTGGCGGGCCATGACGGCGGGGGGCGTGCGATTGCGCGGGACAGCCGCGGTCTATGTGCTCCTGGAGGACCTGCTGATCGTGGCGAGTCTGCTGGGCGCCTTCGCGTTTGCGCACTACGGAAGGCTTGACTCGCTCGCGAGCGCCACGGGCGTGCTGCTCGCCTTCGGCATGCTCGCCGCGGTCAAGGCGAGCTTCTTTGTCTGCGGCCTCTACGACTTCCGCCTGCTCGCCACGCGGGGTGTCTTCTGGGGGCGTCTTCTCGCGGGCGCCGCGATCGCCGCGCTGTTGGGTTTCGCCGCCTGCGCGTGGCTCGCGGATGAGCCGCTTGCCGCTCGCCTCTTTGTGCTCGCCTTCGTGCCCGCGGTGATCGTTGCGCGCACGCTCTATGAGTGGGCCAGTCGCACGGCGGGTTTCCGGCAGCGCGTGCTGTTCCTCGGCGCGGGCCATCCGGCGCGCCGGACCGCGCGCGAAATCATCGACCTGCGCAGCCGCGAGTTCGAGCTGGTCGGATTCCTGGGCGAAAGCGAAGAGGAGCGCGGATGGCGCATCGGCGGCCGTCCCGTGCTCGGTCTGCTCGACGAACTCGAGCAGGTGGTGCGCGAGCACGGCGTCACGCGCGTCGTGGTCGCCGTGGCCGACCGCCGCCGCGGCCTGCCGCTGGAGGCGCTGCTGCGCGTGCGTCTCGCGGGAGTCGAGGTGCTGGAGGAGCCGCGCGTGCACGAGGAGATCGCGGGCAAGATCCCGGTCGAGGATCTCCGGCCGAGCTGGCTCATCTTTTCGGCCGGCTTCGATCAGGGACGCGTGCGCGATTTCACCAAGCGCGCGTTCGACATCGCGATATCGATGATCGGTCTCATGCTGAGCGCCCCGATCGCCATCTGCGTGGCCATCGCGATCCGTCTCGAGTCGCCCGGAGGCGTGCTCTTCCGGCAGACGCGCGTCGGTGCCGGGGGCCGCAAGTTCGTCATCTACAAGTTCCGCTCCAGGCGCGCGGACGCGGAGCAGGCGGGGAAGCCGCAGTGGGCGCAGGAAAACGACCCGCGCGTCACGCGCATCGGCCGCTTCCTGCGTCAGAGCCGGCTCGACGAGATTCCGCAGATGTGGAATGTGCTGCAGGGCACCATGAGCTTCGTCGGCCCGCGGCCGGAACGTCCCTTCTTCGTCGATCAGCTACGCGAGAACATCCCGTTCTACGATCAGCGTCACGCGGTCAAGCCGGGCATCACCGGCTGGGCGCAAGTGCGCTTCCGCTACGGCAGCGACGAGTCCGACCAGGTCGAGAAGCTGCGCTACGACATGTTCTACGTAAAGCACCACTCCGTTCTCTTCGACCTCAGGATCCTGGTCGAAACCGTAAGAGTTGTTTTTGCGAAGAACATGGGACGATGACGGAGATCGGCCTTGAGCCTTGAGCTTTGGGCTTTGCGCCGCGACCAGACCACATCCCCGTTGGTCGAGCGGTCAGGAGGCTCGAATGTCTTTCGCGTCGGAAGCGGAGCGCAATCGTGCCCCCTCCGCAACTCGCCAGGCGTGGAGACATACCGGTTGCGGCGCAAAGCCCAAAGCCCAAAGCCCAAGGCGGAAGCTAGGGGTCGTCCCCATCATCCCCATCGCCGTCGCTATCCGACTCAACGCCTTCCGCAGCGGTGGACTCGGTCGCTGCGACGGGTTTGATGGGTTCGATCGGCTTGATGGGCGGACCGGGGTCTAGGGCGGCATCGACCGGTTCCGGGTAGATCCGGATTTCTCGCTGCGGCAAGGGGATGCGGATTCCCTCCCGCGCGAAACGTTCGTAGATCGACTGACGCAGCTCCGACAACGTGCTGAGGCCGTCGGATATGTCCGTGTAGACGTAGACGGCAATGTTGATCCCGGAGTCGCCGAAGCTGTCGAACCAGATGCGCGGTGCGGGGAACGACTTGACCGATTCATGCTGGGTGGCGACATCGGCGAGCACCGACAGCACCTTTTCGATCGGGCAGCCGTAGGCGACCGGTACGTCGATGCGGCGCCGGCTCATGGTGTTGTTGCGCGTCCAGTTGACGACGTTCTGCGTGATGAACGACTTGTTCGGAATGATGATCGTCTTCTGGTCCCAGTTGGTGACCATCGTCGCGCGGATCGTGATCTTGTCGATCGTGCCGCCCGTCTGGTCGACGGTAATCGTGTCGCCCACACGCACCGGCTGTTCAATCAAGAGGATCAGGCCGCTCACGAAGTTGGCCACGATTTCCTGCAGACCGAAACCCAGGCCCACCGAGGCCGCCGTCAGAAGCCAACCGATGCTGGAGAAGGAGAACTGCAGGCTGAGCAGCGCGCCGAGGTATCCGACCAGCAGGATCCCGTAGCGTGTCAGCGCGATTACGACGTAACGCGTGCCGCGGTGAATATTGCCGAACAGCGGAAAGACGATCAGCTCGAAGAGGCCGCCGAGATTGCTTGAAAACAGGTGTGCACCGAGGATGAAGCCCACGGACTTGAGCACATCCAGCGCGTCAATGGTGACTCCGCCGCTGAAGCTGGCGACGGTCCACTCGCGCAGCACGCTGCCGTAGGTGTCGTTGAGATCCCACGACGAAATCAGGAACACCGCCGCCACGACCAGCGTGATCACCGTGATGACGCGCGAGAGTTGCCGTGCCATCTCTTCCGAGTCGGTGATCGCCTGGCTCCCACCGAGTTCCTTGAAGGCACGCTCGCGCATGCGTGCCACGACGCGATCGCTGATCTGGTTGAAGCCGCCGTAGACGGCGCGCAGGATGAGGCAGAGCAGGAAGACTTCCAGGATCTGGTCGTTGAAGAACCGCGCCCCGTACTTGAAGCCCAGAATGTCCATCGCGACGACCAGCGCGCAGCCGAAGGCGATCAGGGGACAGAGGGCCCCGGCCAGACGCAACCCGCCGGCATTGCCGCGTACGAACGCGCGAATGAATGGTCCGCGGTTCCGGATGAGCAGCACGATGGCGAACAGGCGTGCCGTCCGGTAGGCGGTCCCGAACAGGCGGGTCAGCACCTCCGCGTCGTCGGCCGTCTTCAGCGCGAGTTCGGGTACGTGGAAGATCATCATCGACATCGTGACGATGCGCACGCTGCGTAACACCTGGCGCGTGACCTCGGGATTCAGATCGAAGTGCGTGACGAGCAGGCCGTCCTCGCGCAGCAGTCCCCACGCGAGGCGCTGAACAAACAGCACCAGCGCGATCGCCTGGAGCGCGTGGTCCATCGGGATGACGATGCGCGGCGGGAGCCCGAAACGCACAAGCACGCCGGCCGCCAGCAGGAGCACCAACGGCGGCGCCGAGGCGTAGAGTAGCAGGCGGGCGGTGTCCCGCATTCCCGGGCCGAGGCGATGACCCGCGCCGGGCGCGTGCAGCGGCCCGGCGCGCAGGCGGCGTGCCGCCAATGACGCTCCGATCAGCAACACGATGAAAATGGTCGATCCGATTGCCAGTGCGCCGGGCTGATCATCCACTGCCGCGCGGAGCTCTTTGACGAACTCCGGCTCGGTGTAGAAGGCGTAGAGGCCCTTGAACTCTTTCCAGCTGTTTTCGAACAGCGCCACGCTGAGGCGATCCTCGGTGCGCACCCAATAGATGTTGCTGCGAATCAGCGACTCGGTCCTGGCGAGCGACGTCGTCTGTGCCGCGTAGGTCTCCGCGAGTGTCGCGTAAAGGGAGTTCTGCTTTTCGAGCACGCCGATCAGCTTGCGCAGTTTGCTGCGCAGGCCGTCCTTGTCCATGACCTGCTTGTAGAACTCGTCCAGCGCGGCCTTCGTCTGGGACTCCGGAACGTCCGCGGCGAATTCCCGCCAGAGTCGCGTGTCCTTGGGTGGCCCGCTCAGATCCCACTCCTCGTCCTCCAGCGGACCGAGCCGAACCAGTAGGCCGTCTTGCCGCGCCGCGGCGCGCGGCGCCGAGGTGGTGATGATCTTCTCTCGCGCGAATTCGGCTGCCTTCAGCTTCTTGTTGAGCCCCTTGGCAGCCGACGAAGTAATCGTGCCGCGCCCGCCGACCTGCTTTTGGATGAGGTCGAACGTCTTCTGGAAACGGTCGAGCCGCTGCTGCTCGCGTTCGCTAATCTCCTTGATCCGACCGAGGTCCGTTTCCGCGGTCGTGAGTTCACCGTCGAGCGTGCTCTTGCGCGAGGTCATGTTCGCGCGGAACCGGAGCACCGGTTTGCCCTTCAGACCCTCGGCCTTGGCTTTCTCTCTCGCTGCCGCCGCGTTCTTCTCGCTCGCCTCGCGGGTTGCCCATTCGGCATGATTCTTTCGCGCGTCGGCCAAGCGCGTATCGGCTTGGCGTGCGTGCTCCTTCGCGTAGTCGAGATCGGCTCGAACGGCGTTGCGCTCCGCTTCGAGATAGGTGTGAACCACCGACGAGTTGGACTCCTGTTCCTGGAGCAGGCGTTGCTCCAGCACCACGTTGTCGGCGCGGTACCCTTCGGGCGTTCCGGGCTTCGGATCGCCGAGGCTCTGTGTGATCTCGCGGAGTTCGGAGCGGCGCCCCGGAATCGCGGCGCGCGACTGATCAATGTCCTTGAGCCGGGCGTCGATGGCGGAAAGCCGTACGGTTTCCGCGTCGCGCTTCGAGCGAGCCTTGCGCGCCGCATCTTCGTAGGGCTTGAGATCCTTGGTATCGCGAATCTCGCCCGGGAGCGGAGCTGCACCGGTCTTTCGCAAGGCCGCGAGCTCCGTCTGGCGCCGCGCGACGTGGGCTTCGAACGTCTGTGGCTGCTGCGCGAGCGCGAGAGACTTGAGCGACTTGATGAGGCGGGATAGCAGCTGGTCGCGGCTCTGCGCGGCTTCCCACGCCTTCTTCCGCGCGTCGTCGGCGTCCTTGGCGGGCGGCTCCAGCTTGGGCTTGAGCTCCTCGCGCGCCTTTTCGAGCGCCTCGACGGAGAGCTTCTCGCTCGTCCACGGTTGATCTTGCGCCCATGCGGGCGCGGCCAGGAGGAGCGCGACACACACTGTCGCGAGATGACACAGTCGGGTTCCCAAAGCGTCCGCATCGTACGCTCTGGGCCTTCGACCGGCAAAGTAGACTGTGCGGGTGAGCACCTACATCGTCACCGGCACGGCCGGCTTCATCGGGAACCGGGTCGCGCGCATGCTCCTCGACGAGGGGCATGCGGTGCATGGCATCGACAACGTCAACGACGCCTACGACGTGACCATCAAGCACTGGCGCATGCGCCAGATCGACGGCCGCGACGGCTACACCTTCCACAAGGTCGATATCCGCGACCGCGATGCGCTGGCCGGCGTGTTCGACGCCGCCGGCAGTGATGCCGGCGGAGGTGATGCCGGCGGAGGTGGCGTGGACGCGGTGATCAACCTCGCGGCCCGCGCCGGTGTGCGCCCCAGCGTCCAGAACCCGTGGATCTACACGCAGACCAACACGGACGGCTCGCTCAACCTGCTCGACCTGTGCCAGAAGCGCGGTATCGGAAAGTACATGTTGGCGTCCACATCGAGCCTCTACGGCAACAGCGAGTCGGGGAAAAACGCCGAGGACAACGACACCAACCACGTCCTGAGCCCCTATGCCGCCTCCAAGAAGGCGGCCGAGGCGATGGCGTACACCTACCACTACCTTTACGGCATTGACGTGACCGTCTGCCGCTACTTCACCGTCTACGGCCCCGCGGGACGGCCGGACATGAGCCTCTTCCGCTTCGTGCAGTGGATCTCCGAGGAGCGCCCGTTGACGCTCTACGGCGACGGTTCGCAGACGCGCGACTTCACCTATGTGGACGACATCGCGCGCGGCACGATCCTGGCCACCAACAAGAAGGTCGGCTACGACACCTTCAATCTCGGTTCCGATACCCCGACGCCGCTGATGGATGTGATCAACCACATCGCGGGTCGCATCGGCAAGGAGCCCAGGTTCGTGTACGAAGAGCGCCACCCCGCCGATGTCCTGCACACGTGGGCCAACATCGACAAGGCCAAGAGCGTGCTGGGGTGGTCGTCGCAGGTCGGGTGGCAGCAGGGCATGGACAACCTGATCGAGTGGTATCAGGAGAACCGCGACTGGGCCAAGGACATCAACACCGATCC
>CBDURV010000172.1:0-7702 GCA_965369495.1 uncultured bacterium | reverse complement strand
GCGCACCGCCTCGACCAGTACACGAGCGGGGTGCTGTTGGTGGCCAAGAACGATGCCGTGCGCACCGCGTTTTCCGACATGCTCGAAGAGGGGCGTGTGACGAAGGTCTACGAGGCGCTGGTCCTCGGATCGACGGAGTGGGAGCAGCGCGACGTGCACGCCGCCATCGCACCCGTCGAGGACTCGCGCATCCTCATGTGCGTGGACGACGCGCAGGGCAAGGCCGCGCACAGCCGCTTCACCGTGATCGAGCGCTTCGCCCACGCGACGCACGTGCGGGTCGAGATTTTCACCGGTCGAACGCACCAGATCCGCGTGCATGCGGCGCACCTCGGCCACCCGCTGCTGGGCGACCATCTGTACGGCGACGGTTTGCCGGTGGGCGGCTACGAGCGGTTCGCGCTGCACGCGCGGCGCACGCGTTTCCCTCATCCGGTCGGGGGCGAGGCGATCGAAATCGAGGCACCGCTGCCCGCCACCTTCCTGGAAGCGATCGCGCTGCTCCGGAGCGTTGGAATGCGCGGATAGAATTGGCACCGATGAACCGATCGATCCTGCTTCTCGTGCCGCTGTTGGCCCTCGGATACGCCCTAGCGGAAGATGCGAAAAAGCCCGACCCGAAGGCAGTCCAGCGAGGCAAGAAGCTCTACGCGGACACCCAGGGCGAGGACTATCCCTCGTGCGCCCAGTGCCACAACGTGCTGCCGGAAAAGAAGGAAGCCAAGGAGGCGAAGTACCTCGGCCCCGGCGTCACGCTCTACGGCGCGGCGCGACGGGCGGGTTGGCGCAACAAGGACAGCTACAAAACCGTCGCGGACGCGTCGCAGTACTGCGCCAAGACGTGGCAGGAGCGCAAGCGCGGGCTCAAGGCGGCGCAGGCGGCTGATCTCACCGCCTATCTGCAGTCCATCGCCGGCAACGCCGCGCTGCCCCAGCGCAAGGTGCAGCGCAAGCCGAAGCTCATCAAGGACCTGTCCGGCGGCGATGCGCAGCGCGGCAAGAAGCTCACGCAGCGCTACTGCGCCGGCTGTCATGGGGACGAGAACATCTCGTTCGCGCTCAAGCCGCAGCACAAGAAAAAAGCACTCGTCGCGCGCAAGGTGCGCGGCTATGACAAGAAGAACAAGTTCAAGCCGTGGGGCGGCACGATGGCCTACTACACCACCGACCGATTGAGTGACCAGGCGCTGCGCGACATCATCGCGCACGTGGGCAAATGAGCGTGCCGATGAACATGAACGCGAGCGCGAGGCCGGTGCATTGGTGGAACTGATCTCCCGCGCGCGTGTGAAGTACCTGCGCTCACTTGGACAGAAAAAGGTGCGCGCGAGCGAAGGGCGTCTGCTCGTCGAGGGCGCGAACGGGGTCGAAGCGGCGATCGCATGCGGCTGCGCGGACGAGCTCTACCTGAGCGAGGAGGCGCTCGCGACCGAACGCGGCGCGCGCCTGCGCGAGAGCGGAGTGCCCGTCAGCATGCTCGATCGCGGCGATGCCGAGAAGCTGGGCGAGACACGCACGCCCGCCGGCATCTTTGCGCTCGCCCGCTCGCCTCTGGCGTCGTTCGGCGAGCTGCGCTGGGGCGATCGCGCCACGTTGCTGGTGGCCGACGGGGTCGCGGATCCCGGCAACTTCGGCACGCTCGTGCGTAGCGCCGCCGCGCTCGGTTGCGACGGCGTCGTGGTCACGGCTGGCAGCGTCGAGCCGACCAATCCCAAGGCGGTACGCGCGACGGCGGGAGCGATCTTCCGGCTGCCGGTGGCCCCGGCGACGCGTGCGGACGTGCGTGCGGCAGGCTTCGAACTGTGGGTGGCCGACAAGGCGGGCGAGCCGCTCGGCGCGATTCGAGGGCGCCCGCCGCGCGTGGCGCTGCTGGTCGGCAACGAGCCGCGCGGCGTCGCTCCGGACGCCCACGCCGAGTCGGATCGCGCGGTCGCGATCCCGTTGTCCGCCGGTGTCGAGAGCCTCAACGTCGCCGTCGCCGCGGGAATCCTGCTGCACGCACTCGGCGCCATGGCGGTCGCATCGTGAGCCGGAGCGTGAGCGAGAAGGACGATCGGGTCGGCGTCGTCATTCGCGACGAGGGCAACGTCGTACACGTGGATTTTCCGGGCGAGACGGAGTCGGTGCCGTGCGTGATCCGCAAGTCGCTACGGCGCCGCGCCGGCAAGCGCAGCAAGCCGGTCGTCGTGGGCGATCGCGTGGTCGTGGAGTTCAGCGGCGAGGGGGCGGCGGTCGCCTCGGTGCAGCCCAGGACCTCGCGCCTGTCGCGTCCCGATCCCCTGCGCCGCCACCGCGAGCACATCATCGTCGCCAACATCGACTCCGTGCTGGTGGTCGACTCGGTGCGCGAACCGGACCTCACGCCCGGCCTGATCGACCGCTTCCTGGTCGCCGTCGAGAGCCGCGACCTGACCGCCGCGATCGCGATCAACAAGTTCGACCTCGGCGCCAGCCCGGAACAGATCGCGGTGATCGACGTGTACCGCGAGCTCGGCTATCCCGTCTTCGAGGTGTCGGCCGACGAAGGGCGCGGCATCGAGGAAGTGCGCGAGTTCCTGCGCGACAAGACGACGAGCCTGCTGGGCCACAGCGGTGTAGGCAAGAGTTCCATCGCCAACGCCCTCGACCCGGCGCTTCAGTTGCGCGTGGGGGAGGTGAGCGAAGGCTCCGGCAAGGGCCAGCACACGACCACGACCGTCTCTCTGTTGCCGCTCCACTGGGGCGGCTACCTCGTCGACACGCCCGGCATACGCGAGTTCGGATTGTGGAGCATGGAGCCGCGCGAACTCGGCCACTGGTTCCGTGACCTCGAAAGCTTCCTCCATGACTGCCGCTTCAACGACTGCCTGCACCGGAACGAGCCGGACTGCGCCGTCAAGGCGGCGGTCGAGCGCGGTGATCTCGCGGCCTGGCGCTACGAGTCATACCTGCGCATCCTCGATTCGCTCGCGGACGAGGTTTCCTGAGACTGGATCGCCTGAGACTGGATCTCCTGAAGCTGGATCTCCTGCAATCGGGCCGGAGGACAGCGACGGACCGCGATCGCCATTGCGACGGGTTTCACTCGGGCCTGAACCTGTATTGACGTCGCGGTGATCGATCGTGCGCGGTTCCTGCGCGAACACGTCCGCCACGCGCTCCATTTCACGCAGCACGATGCCGTCGAGTGGGGGGGTGTGACGCGGCACGCACGCGTTGCGGAACCCCATGGCGCGCGCCTCCTTTAGGCGCGCCGTGATTTGCGGGACGCCGCGCACCTCGCCACGCAGTCCGACCTCGCCGATGAGAATCGTCTCCGGCGCGATCGACATGCCCCACTGCGCACCGAGCACGCTGGCTGCAATGGCCAGGTCGAGGCCGGGGTCGCGGATGAATAGGCCCCCGACGATGTTCACGAAGACATCGCGAATCTGGATGTGCTCCTCGAAGTTGGATTCGACGGTTCCGACGAGCAGTTCGATGCGTCGAGGATCGATGCCCTGGGCGCGACGGCGCGGCGAAGTCCGTTTGTCGCCGGTCACGAGGGCCTGGACCTCGAGACAGAGTGCGCGTCGGCCCTCCATGGCGGCTCCGATGACGGCGCCGGGGCCGCGGTCGCCCAACTCGTCCTGGCCGAGGAGAAGGTTGGAGGCGTTGCGCACCTCTTCCAGCCCGGATTCGCACATTTCGAAGAGACCGATCTCGTCCGTCGGGCCATGGCGGTTCTTGACGCCACGCAGTGCGCGGATCGCCATGTGACGATCCCCCTCGAACTGCAGAACCACATCCACCGCGTGCTCGAGCGCACGCGGCCCGGCGAGACCGCCTTCCTTGGTGACCTGCCCCACGAAGATGATGGTCGTGCCGCTGCGCCGCGCGACGGGAATCAGCACTTCCGCCGCGGCGCGCACCTGCGCGGGGCCACCCGGCGCTCCGTCCAGGTCGGGGCTGCGCATCGTCTGCACGCTGTCCACGACGCAAATCGCCGGTCGTCGCTCGTCGATGAGGGCCGCGATCTCCGCGACATCGGTCGTGTCGACGATCCCCATCTCGCTACGGTGTGCACCGATTCGCCGCGCGCGGCGCGCTACCTGCGCGGGGGACTCCTCGCCGCTGATGTAGAGCGCCTCCTTGCCGGCGTGAGCGGCAATCGCGAGCATCAGGGTGGACTTGCCGATGCCCGGTTCGCCGCCCACGACGATGACGCTCCCCGCGACCGTGCCGCCGCCCAACACGCGATCGAATTCGGCGCAACCGGTGGGGCGGCGCGGGGAGTCCGCGCTGTCGAGGCTGGCCAGCGGGACCGGGGCAATCGGGTCACCGCGACCGAACGAGCGTGAGGCGCCACCCCTGGGCCCGCTCCTAGGCTCGCACGCGTCGAGTGAGCCCCACGCGCCGCACCGAGAGCAGCGGCCTTCCCAGCCCGTCGTGCGCGCCTCGCATTCTTTGCATCGAAACACGCTATGTAGTCGTGCGTGGCGCGCAAAGGTCGCACGAATTCCGGAAAGACCGCCATCCAGGAGGATCCGGAAACACCGCGACAGTCGGTTGGCGCGATTGGCGCGGAACCCGTCAGGGCGCGGCCGAGTCTTTTGGAATCGGTATCGGGTTGCGGGTGATGGGTTTTGCGTCGCGACCAAGTGGCCGTGCAGCGAGGCGGTCGTCGTTGGGCTTTGGTCGATTGCGGCGCCGCCATGGGACTCCCGAGGCCCCTTCGCATCCGATCGCGGGCGGACGGCCTAGTTGCGACGCACAACCCACAACCCAATACTCGCAACGCGCGAAGCGCAGCGAGTGAACCGGCGCTGGCGTTCTTACTCCGGATCCGGTACCGGTGCGAGCGGGAACAGCTCAGCCGTGGTCCAGGGCTGCACGTTCGTATCGACGAACACCAGCCGGATGTCGGCGATGGTGTCGGGCAGCGGGGTGCCGGTGATCGATCCCAGGAACACGACGAACTCGCGTCCGCCATCCGTCGGATCGACGGGCCAGGCTCCGAACTGCTCCAGATCCGTCTCGCGCGCGATTACGAGGCCGAACTCGTCGATTCCGACATCCACGCCGATCGGTTCCGGGGTGCCGCCGACGACGATGCTGGTCGGGAAGCCGGCCAGCGCGGAGAACACCGTCTGCACGATCTGTCCGAGCACCACGGCGGTCGCGTCGGGCGCCGCATGGACGAAGCGCCAGAGGCTCATGTCCGCGGCCAGCGGATCGTCGAGGTCGAACTTGTCGGAAGCCCGCACGAGCTGGAACGGGAACGTCTGGTCGGCGCGACCGTTGACGCAGAAGAGGTACTGTTCGCCCGCCACGAGCAGGTCCGTCACGCCGCTGCCGAGGAGCGGCTGCACGGTCGGGAACGGGTTGGTGTCCGGCACGTCGAAGGCGAACTCGTAGTTGCCCGGCGCCAGCATGATCGACGTGCCGCTGACGCCGCCCAGAGCGCCGAAGGCGAAGTCGGTGTCGAGAACCGCCGGCAGGCTGATCGGCTCAAGTTGCGGGTCCAGCCGCTGGTAGACGCCGTTGATCAGCGGCGCGTCGGCGACCGCGTTCATGATGTAGACGCGCGGGTTCTGCTGAACCGTGACGACGTTGCTCTCCTCATCCACGATCATCAGGTCGAAGCCCTCGGTGCGTCGCGGCGAGACCGCGAGCGAGCCGAGGAAGATGACGAGGTACCGGCCGCTTTCGCGCAGCGCGGGCACCGTGAACGAAGTCAGAAGCGCATCGGAATCGGCATCGAAGACGAGCAGCTGCTCGGGATCTTCGGCGTCCACGGGGAGTCCCTCGGGCGCCGACGTTCCGTACTGCGGCAGGTCCAGCACGATTGAGTCCTGGTCGTCGTCGCCACTCCCGATGGGATCGTCGTCGTCAATCGTCAGGTCGAGGTTCGGCGCGCCCGTCGCGGCGTGCACAAAACGCACGAGCGGTTTGACCTCGGCGAGGTTGGAGAAGCCGTCGGCCACCGCGATGATGCGCGGGGCGTTGGGATCCATCGGATCAACACCGGAGAGGCCCGTGGCGACGAGCGTGGCCCGCGGCGTGCCGGTCTCGAGGGTCACCGGATTCGTTACGAAGAGCGGATCGTCGCTGCGCAAATCGAAGGCGCGGTAGACCTCGAAGACGTACGTGCCCGGCTTGAGCGACAGGGCGAGCGTCACGGTGCGGAACTGGACGTTTTCGTAGAGCTTGGTGTCGCGTCCCCGGATCCAGATATCCACGGCCCCGCCGTTGGTGACGGCGTGGACGAGGCGGACCGTGACGCGGGTCTTGTCGCTTGGGCTGCCGCAGGCGGGCAAAAGCGCGCAAAACGAGGCAACGACGAGGGTGAGCAGGATACGGAACTTCATCTCATCACTACCATCGACCGCATCGCGGGCGGACTGGAGAGTACTGCTCCAACGCCGTCAGGTGTTGGGCCGGCGACATCAGCGGGTCAGGTCAGTGGACGCAGCGCCCCGGCGAGGTACATCGACCCCGTGGCGAGCACCAGATTCCCGTTCTGAGACGCTCCCCGTGCGGCAGCGAGGGCCTTCTCCAGCGATTCGATCGCCTGCGCACGCTGTTTCCACGCCGGGTGCGACGCCAGTTGCGCCGCGTCGCGTCCGCGCATTGCGTCCACGCGCGTGCAGATGACCGCTCCCACATGCGGAGCCAGCAACGCCGGAATGTTCTCGAAATCCTTGTCGGCCGCCAGCGCGAAGAGCAGCGCGGGGCGCTCGCCCGGTCGATGCGCGCGCACCGCATGCAGCGTGGCCGCGATGCTCTCCAGCGTGTGTGCTCCATCGACGATGACGTCGCGGCGCAGTTCACAGCATCCGGGCTGTTCCGCCGCGGCCAGTCCCGCGTCGATCACGGCGCGCGGCAGGTCGCCACAGCAGGCGGCGGCGAGTGCGGCGTTGTGCGCCTGGTGCGCGCCGAGCACGGGCAGTCGCCGTCCCGCCCAGACCACGGCGTCGCGCTCGATGGCAACGTCGGCGGGCGGCGCGACGTAGGTGAAGGTCGCCTCGTGGCGCGCCGCGATCGCGCGAATCACGCGGCCCGCCTCGGACGCGGGCGGTGCGCCCGACCAGACCGGCACGCCGAAGCGGATCGTGCCTGCCTTCTCGGCCGCGACCTGCGCCGGCGTATCGCCGAGAATCTCGGTGTGTTCCAGGCCGATGCCGGTGATCACCGTGTGGGTCGAGGGAACGGCGGTGGTGGCATCGAGACGTCCTCCGAGCCCCACCTCCAGCACGACCGCGTCGGTTTCGAGCTCGGCGAAGTGCAGGCACGCCGCCGCGACCAGCGCCTCGAAAAACGTCGTGGTCCCGTCCACCGCGTCGAGCACCGCCTCGACGTGCCGGCCGAATTCCTCTTCCGAGATCCACGCGCCATCGACGGCGATGCGCTCGCGCACGCTGACGAGGTGCGGGCTCAGGAAGCGACCGGTCCGCAACCCCGCCTCGCGCAGACAGGCATCGACGAAGCGCGCCGTCGAGCCCTTGCCCTTCGTGCCCGCGACCTGCACGACGCGCGCGCCGATGCGTCGTTCCGGCGACCCCAGCGCGCGCAGCAGCGCCCGCGGCCGGTCGAGGCTGAAATCACGCGGTCCGTCGGCGCGCGTGCGCTCGAAGTTGGTGAGCTTGGAGAGCGCGGCGAGCGCTTCCTCGACGGTCCGGATTGCCACGCTTCGAATCGTCCCAGACCACCTCCGAGCGCGCTACATCCTTAGCGGTCGCCC
>CBDURV010000171.1:0-7713 GCA_965369495.1 uncultured bacterium | reverse complement strand
TGATCGAGTGGTATCAGGAGAACCGCGACTGGGCCAAGGACATCAACACCGATCCCAAAGTCGATTAGCTCGCTGCGCTTCGCGTGTTGTGGGTATTGGGCTTTGAGCCGTGGGCTTTGAGCTTTGCACCGCAACCAGAGAGTCGCGTGGACGAGCGGCCGTCACGGGGCCTCGGTCGGTTGTGGTGCCGCCCCCGAGGCCCCATCGCGTCCATGCGCCGGGGGATGGATTGGTTGCGGCGCATAGCCCAAAGCTCAAAGCTCACAGCCGATCCGGGATGGGTCCGCGCTTGCCCCAACCGACCGGCGTCCTACTTAGGTGTGTAGGGGTCGAGGGGCGGCCGGTGCCCCTTGCGGCGGATCCAGTTGAGCACCTTGAGCACCGACGGACGGCCGAGCAGTTGATGTTCGAGCCACCACTTGCCGGGCACGTCCAACACGATCAGCGCCAGCAGGATGGTGAGGATTCCCTGCCCCGGCGTGACCAGCATGATGATGCCGGCCAGCAGGATCGGGACACCAATCAGGTTTCGCGCGACGAAGACCAGTACGCGGGCGATCGGATGCCGCTGGCCGAGCGCGTCGAGCGGGTTGGGCCGGTTGAGCGCATCGGCCGGCAGGCGCAGGGCAATCCACGGCAGGATGAGCGCGCTACCGAGAAACATGACGGCGGAAACCACGCCCAGCGTGCCGAGAATGTCCTTTTGCGCCGCGATCCAGTCCCACATCGGTGCGGTTCAAGCTACCCGGCGCGCATAGAAGCCCGACGGGAGTCCGATAGGGAGTGCATGGATTCCGCCCGTCCCTCGATCGTCCGCAAGGTCGTGCCCGTCGCGGTCGCCTTCGTGGTCGGCTTTGTTCTCGCCAACCCGCTCGGCTTCGGCTCGCGTGTCGGGTACTGGATGCCGGGCACCGACAGGGTGAGTTCCCTCGACCGTCTCATGAAGGCCGAGCCGACGGGCGGGGAGACGGAGCTGAACCACGCGCTCGAGTCGGAGGACAAGGATCTGCGTCTTTGCGCCGCGCGGCACATGGCGCGCAAGGGCGATCCCCGCGGGCTTGAAGTCGTCGTCGAGCTGTGCCCGCCCAGCGGCCCGCTCTCGCATCCGGCGCGCGCCGTCCTGGAAGAGCTGGTCGTGCATCCCGAGTCGATCGACAAGTTCGACTCCGTGCAGGAGTGGTTCCGCACGATCCGACCCGTGCTCCGCTTCGAGTCCGGCGTCGCCTGCTGGTCAGGTGAGCCGCGCTCGTAGCGCCGGTTCCAGACCCGGCACCGCGAACAGCAGGCCCGTCTCGTGCTCGAGCGCGCCCTCGTAGGCGATCGGGTTCATCAGCGCGTCCGCGAAACAGCCACCGGCGGCGAGCACGACGGCGGCGGGCGCCACGCTGTCCCACCACATCGTGCCGCGGCGCGGGTGGATGTAGACCTGCGCCTCGCCCGTGATGATCTGCGCCGCCTTGTAGCCGGCCGAACCCGCCGCGACCGTGGCACGGGGCCGCAGGCGCCGCAACACTGCGGCGAGCGCGGGGCTGGTGTGGCTGCGTGAGTGGATCAAGGTCGCCGCGTCCAGATCCGTGAGAGACTCGACGTGGGCGCGATCGTCGTCGATCCATGCGCCGCAACCGCGCGCCCCCCAGACCACGCGCCCCGTGGCGGGAATGGCCAGCGCGCCCACGACCGGCTCACGCGCGACCAGCAGGCCGATCATGACCGTGTAGTCGTCGCGGCCCTGCGCATACTCGCGCGTGCCGTCGAGCGGGTCGATGCACCAGACCGGGCCGGTACCGTGCGCGGGGGCCGCCAGCGTCTCCTCGGAGACGATCGCTTCGCCGGGGTAGCGGTTGCGGATCTCGTCGAGGATGAGCTGTTCCGATGCGAGGTCGGCAGCCGTGACCGGGCCGCGACCGCCTCCCTTGTCGCGCGACTCGATGCCCGCCTGCATCTCCCGCACGAGGTCGCCGGCGCGCGCGGCAATTGCGCGCGCGAACACGGCGCGCCGATAGAAGTCGCGGTGCAGATCTTCGGGCGTCACGATCTCCATTATCGTCCGGTCGCGAAGCAACGGCGGGGTCGGCACTTCCGTGCTAGCCTCTTCCGATCGAGATCATCGGGACGGAGTCGTTGGCCAAGAGTTTCGGGCGAGTGCGTGCGCTTGACGGCGTCACGCTCAAGTTCGAAGCAGGCGCCACCGGGCTGCTGGGGCCCAACGGATCGGGCAAGACGACGCTCCTGCGCATTCTGCTGGGGCTCCTGCCGGCAGACGGCAGTGCGTCGGTGCTGGGGCTCGATCCGGCGCGCGCGCCGCTCGCGGTGCGCGCGCGCATCGGCTACATGCCCGAGAGCGAGTGCCTGATTCCGGGGCTCGCCGGCGTCGACGTGGTCGCCTACCTGGGCCGGCTTTCCGGTATGCAGAAACGACCCGCGCTCAAGCGCGCGCACGAGGTCATGTACTACGTCGGCCTCGACGAGCAGCGCTACCGTGACGCGAGCGAATATTCGCAGGGCATGCAGCAGAGGCTCAAGCTCGCGACCGCGCTGGTGCACGATCCCGATCTGATTTTCCTCGACGAGCCGACCAACGGTCTCGACCCCGATGGCCGCGCGGACATGCTGGAGATCGTGGACGAACTGGTTCGCGAGCACGGCAAGAACCTCATCTTGAGCTCGCATCTGTTGCAGGACGTGGAGCGCGTCTGCACTCACGTGGTGATGCTGGACAAGGGGCGCGTGGTCCGGACAGGTGAGATCGACCAGCTTACGAGCGACCACACCGGCACCTACGAGGTGCGCGTGGACGCCCAGCAAGATGCGTTTGTCGAGCAACTACGCGCGGCCGGCGCCGAGGTCGCCGCAGGCACCGGTCCCGCCGCATTGCTCGTGCGCCTGCCGGATGGCGAGGGAACCCGCGTCTTGTTCCGCGTGGCGCGGGAGGTGGGCGCGCGCGTGCGGCACGTGAAGCCGACGCGTCGTTCGCTGGAGGACGTCTTCATGGCGGAGATGGAGAAGTCCAATGACAGTTGACCAGGCGGCCTACCGCACATGGGACGGAGTTCTTCGGCCGGGATGGAGGTCGGTGGCCGCGATCGCGGAAACCGAAATCCGTCGCGTCTTGGCTCGAAACTGGATGCGGCCGATGCTCGGCTCGATCTTGCTCATCAATATCGTCGCGGCCGGAATCCTCTCGATGACCGTGTACAAGCAGGTGCTCGGAGGGCAGTCGGTCGGCGAGATGGCAGAGCAACAAGGCCTCGGCGTGATTCAGCCGTTCGCCATCGTGCTGCGGGGTTTCTTGTTGCAGGTTTTCTTCTTTGCTCCGGTGGTCGTGGCACTCACGGCGGGTCCTCTCATTGCGGAGGATCGCCGGGCGCGTGCGATGCCGCTCTACTTCTCGCGCCCCATCCGCCATTGGCACTATCTCGCGGGCAAGTACATCGCGAGCTTGTCGTTCCTGCTGATGATCACGGTGCTGCCGCCGATCGGCATGTTCATGGTCGAGATGTCCAACTCGCCCGATCAGGGAATCCTGCTGGATCGGCTCGCGTTGTTGGCGCGCGGATGCCTGCCGGGCGTGCTCATTTCCGTGGTGCTCGCCACGGGTGGTCTCGCCATATCGTCGCTCGTGGAACGCAGCAACACCGCCACCATCGCCATCTTCGGTGCGATTTTCATCACGGCGGGCATGGCGCCGATTTGCGCGAAGCTGATCTTCAACGATCCGACCTGGAACGCGCTCGATCCGTTCGTGGCGATGCAGGCGATTGGCAATGACATCCTGCCTCGCCTGCCTTCCCTGCCGTCGATGATCAACGTTCAAGACGTGCCTGGTCGCGCGAAGGATCTGCCGCTCGCGGTGGCGTGGACCAGCATCGCCTGCTGGACGGGCGCTGGTCTGGCGCTGCTCACCCTGCGCATACGCAAGGTGGAGGTCGTGACGTGATCGCCTCGTTCGGCGGAGTCGCCAAGTGGTACGGCCGCATTGTCGGCCTGGTGGACGTCACGCTCGATCTGCAGCCGGGCGTAACGGGCTTGCTGGGGCCCAACGGCGCCGGCAAGTCCACCTTTCTCAAGCTGCTGACCGGCCAGATCCGCGCGTCGCAGGGTACGGTCCAAGTACTCGGGGTCGATCCCTTCAAGTCGCCTGAACTCTATCGGCGCATCGGCTTCTGCCCCGAGCAGGATGCCTTTTACGAGTCGATGTCCGGACGCGCGTTCGTGCGCTATCTCGCCTCCTACTTCGGCTACGGCCGCGCGGAGTTGGGTGAGCGGGTCGAACGCGCGCTGGAGCGCGTCGGTCTCGTGGAACAGGCCGGGCGGCGCATCAAGACCTACTCCAAGGGCATGCGGCAGCGCATCAAGCTGGCGCAGGCGATCGTGCACGACCCGGAGGTGCTGGTGCTTGACGAGCCGTTGACCGGCATGGATCCGGTGGGGCGCCGCAGCACCATCGACCTGATCCGCGAGTTGGGTGACGAGGGGCGCAGCGTTCTCATCAGCAGCCACGTGTTGCATGAGGTGGAGGCGATGACGAGCAGTGTCGTGCTCGTCTACCAGGGGCGCGTGCGCGCGCACGGCACGATCGAGGAGATCCGTTCCTATCTCCACCGTTACCCGCACAAGATCCTGCTGCGCTCGCCGCGCTCGCGCGACCTCGCGAGGAAGCTGATCGGCGTGGACAGCGTCGTCGGCGTGCGGCTGGATGAGGATCGCGTGCATCTCGAAATCCAGCGACCCGACGACCTCTACGATCTGCTCGCGCGCCTCGTTCTCGACGACGGCATCGATATCGAGGAGCTGGATCAGGAAGACACGAGCCTCGCGGCCATCTTCGAGTATCTCGTCTCATGAATCGGATTCGCGGACTCCTCATCGCCGCTCGCCACGCGGCCTCGGACGCGCTGCGCAGCAAACGCACGCTGGTCCTGCTCGCCGTCGCCGCGTTGCCGCTCCTGCCGCTGCTGCTCGGGAACGCGGGCAAGGATGGCTATCTGCCGGCGGAGACCTATCACACGGCGATCCTGCTCATTGCGTATCAGTTGGTCGTGCCGTTTTCGGCGCTGCTGCTCGGCGTGGCGGTCATCGGCGACGAGATCGAGGGCCGCACGATCACGTATCTCCATACGAGGCCCGTGGGGCGCGGCACGCTCTATCTGGGTCGCCTGTTGGGGATCGGCGCCGCGTGGTCGCTCCTGTTCGGTCTGGTCCTCGGCTTCGGCCTGAATCAGCGGCCGATGTCGCCCGATCCCATCGCCCCGGATGTTTGGCGACCCGTCTGGATCGGGATTGCCGGGTTCTGGGCCTACTTCGCCGGGTTCTCCGTGCTGCGCATGCTGATCAAGCGCGCGCTCGTGGTGGGCATGTTTTACATCCTGCTGGTGGATGGATTCATGTCCAAGATGGCGGGCATGAGCGTGACGAAGCTCGCCCTTTGGCACCACATGGTGGTCCTGCACCTGAGCCCGTACGGGGAGCAGAGGGTGCGGGGTTTCGTCTGGGCGCAGAAGACCATCGCGGTGGAGGAGACCGCCGATGGGAGCTTAATGGTCCTTGTTTGCGTCGCCGTGGCGGGTGCGGCCGTCGGCATGTGGCTCGCGCGCACAAAGGAGCATACGGTAGCCGGCGCGGTAGCATAGCCACCGCATGAACCGCTACATCCCGCAGCGCGACGAGAAGACCGGCGAACTGTTCGTTCCGGTCCAAGAGCGAGGCCTGGCAGTGTTGCGCAATCCGCTGCTCAACAAGGGCACCGCGTTTTCCGACAAGGAGCGCGACGAGTTCGAGTTGCGCGGCCTGCTTCCCGCTCGCATCACCAACATGGAGGTGCAGGAGGAGCGCGCGTACACGGCGTTCGGGGGTCATTCGACCGATCTCGAAAAGTACTTCTTCCTGTCGCGCCTGCAGGACAGCAACGAGACGCTCTTCTTCAAGCTGGTGCTCAACCACCTGGAGGAGATGACGCCGATCATCTACACGCCGGTCGTGGCGGAGGCGTGCTCGAGTTGGAGCCACGGATTCCGTCGCACGCGTGGCCTCTTCATCACGCCCGGCGACCGCGGCCGTATCGCGAAGGTTCTGCGGCATGCGCCCAGCGATCCCGCGGTAATCGTCGTCACCGACAACGAGCGCATTCTCGGCATCGGCGACCAGGGTGTGGGTGGCATGGGCATTCCGATCGGAAAGCTCGCCCTCTACTCGCTCGCGGGCGGAATTCATCCGGCCGACTGCCTGCCCATCTCGCTCGACGTGGGCACCGACAACGGCGACCTGCTCAAGGACCCGCTCTATGTCGGTTGGCGTCAGCCGCGTCTGCGTGGGGACGAGTACTGGACGTTCGTGGAGGAGTTTGTCGAGGCGGTGGTCGAGGTGTTTCCGCACGCGCTGCTGCAGTGGGAGGACTTCGCCAAGGGCACCAGCTTCCGCAACCTCGACACCTGGCGCGATCGCGTCTGTTCGTTCAATGACGACATTCAGGGCACCGCAGCCGTCTCCGTCGCCGGTTTGCTCGGTGCGATGCGCCTGACGAATGGACGCCTGCGCGACCAGACGATCGTGTTGCTGGGCGCGGGCTCGGCGGGCGTGGGAATCAGCAGCCTGATTGCCGATGCGATGGTCGAGGAGGGGGCGACGCGCGAGGAGGCGCATCGCAACATCTACACGCTGGATTCCAAGGGGCTCGTCGTGAAGGGCCGCACCGGTCTCGACGCGCACAAACAGCAGTTCGCCGTCGAACCGGAACGCATCGCGTCGTGGGGCGTCGTCGCGGACAACATTCCGCTGATCGAAGTGGTCCGCAAGGCGCGGCCGACGGTGCTCTTCGGCGTGAGTGGGCAGCCCGGAATATTCACGGAGGAAGTGATCCGCGCGATGGTTCGCCGCGATTCCGAGCGCCCCGTGATTCTGCCGCTTTCCAATCCCACGTCGCACGCCGAGGCGAAGCCGGCCGACATCATCCAGTGGACCGACGGACGCGCGATCGTGGGCACCGGGAGTCCGTTCCCCGACGTGATCTACAACGGTCGGCGCCACCGCATCGGGCAGGGCAACAACGTCTTCATCTTCCCCGGTGTGGGTCTCGGTGCGATTGTCAGCAAAGCGAGTCGCGTGACCAACGGCATGTTCCTCGCGGCCGCGCGTGCGCTGGCGGAGTGCGTGAGTGACGACCTGCTCGAACTCTCCTCCGTCTATCCGCTGATCGACGATGTGAGGGCCGCCTCGCAGCGGGTGGCGAAGGCGGTGGCCCGGAAAGCCGTCGAAGAGGGCGTCGCCCGCGATCCGGAGGGCTGCGAAGAGCGGGTGGAGAGCGCAATGTGGAGCCCGGAATACGTCGAATTGAGACCCGTCTGAACGCATCTCAAAGGCTGTGCGATTGCCACTTCCGTGGTACTCTCCCCGGTTCATGGCCAAGGAAGAGCCGATTCGCGTTGAAGGCAAGGTCGTCGAGGTCTTGCCCAGTACACGCTTCCGCTGCGAGATCGATGGAGGGCACGTTGTGCTCTGCCACGTATCGGGTCGTATGCGTCGATACCGCATCCGTATGCTGCCTGGCGACATCGTCACGATCGAGATGTCACCCTACGATCTGACCAAGGGTCGCATCGTCTATCGCGGCCCCATGCGCCGCGCCGAGCAGGGCGGAGGGGGGCGGCGGCGGTAGGCGCGGGTGGGCGTCCCACCCGCGTGTGATTGCCCGCTCCCGGCGCGCCCACCCGATGTTTT
>CBDURV010000170.1:0-7722 GCA_965369495.1 uncultured bacterium | reverse complement strand
CAACTCGGTCCGCGCTCGAGCGGCCCGTTTATCTCGGGTTCGTGCGCATCATTGCCGCGCGACCTGATCGAGGCCGAACTCTTCGGCCACGAACGCGGCGCCTTTACCGGCGCGGTGGCAGCGCGTCCGGGCCGCGTCGAAATGGCGGAGGGCGGCACGCTCTTCCTCGACGAAATCGGGGACATGCCGATCGACCTGCAGCCGAAGCTGCTCACGTTCCTACAGGAGCGCGAGGTACAGCGCATCGGCGGCAAACGCCCGCGCCGGGTGGACGTGCGCGTCATCGCCGCGACCCATCTCGACCTGGAGCAGATGGTGCGCGAAAAGCGCTTCCGCGAGGACCTCTACTTCCGACTCAACGTGCTGCGTCTGGATGTTCCGACGCTCGCGGAGCGGCGCGAGGACCTGCCGGAGCTGATTGCGACCATTCTGCGCCGCATTGGCCGGGAGCGCGGCGGCTACGACTTCACGCTCACAGCCGCGGCGGAACAGCGCCTCGTGCAACATGAGTGGCGCGGCAACCTGCGCGAACTCGAAAACGTGCTCGAGCGAACGACCGCGTTCTGCCACGGCACGCTCATCGACGAGGAGATGCTGACGATCGACGTGAGCCGGAGCGGCAGCGCCGACAACGGTGTGCGCGGCGATCGGCCGCGCCTGGCCGGCTACACGATGGAGCAGATCGAGCGCTGGGCGCTGGCCGACACGCTCGAATCGGTCGGCGGCAACAAGGCGGCCGCCGCGCGCGCACTCGGCGTCTGCGAAAAGACGATCTACAACAAGCTCAAGCGCGTGCGTCTGCAGGAACGGCACGCATAGCCCGCGAGCCGTGCCCGATTGACAGGAAACAAGTACCGCATTGGATGCCTCGAACGCCCCGTGTGACTGAAAACCACGGAGCCGCATCCAATGGCACGAACATTGCCAATACGAATCTTGTGCCCCGGGTCTACCTCTCAGCCCAAACTCCCTCGGGAGCGGCAAGCTGTTTTCCCCTCTTCCCCACAACCACACCTGACCTGGGGCACTTTTACTACCGTTCGCGGTAGATGAGCTTCTGCTCGTCGCTTCCGAAGCGAAGTTGCAGAATGCGATCTTGGCCGACGCGGACCCACAGGCGCCCGTCGGGGGCGCAGCCGAGAAACGTCACGGTCTCCTTCGCGCGCAGATTCGCGCGCACCAGTTGGAGCGACGAGTTGACGAAAACGGCCGGTGAGCCGTCCACGTAGAAGATGCGTCTTCCGTCCGGAGCGCGTGCGATGGAGTGGCGAAACCCGAATCCGCACGCGTCGGCGAGGCGCTTTCCGGTCGCGCGCGAACCATCCTCGAAGCGGATCGGATCGAACTCCCCCGTCTCCGGATCGAGCAGATCGAACTCGCCTCCGGCACGCATGACGAAGAGACGACCGTCATCGTGAATGGCCGAGACGCTATCTTTCTCCGCCAGTCCCTTCGGCGCCGCGAACGACTCGCTATCGGGATCGTAGAGCTCCCACCCCTTCTTGCGGCTGATGCGCACGAGCCACCGGCCGCGCCGCACACGGATCGTCGCATTGAGCAGGCGGCGATCGCGAAGCTCGCACATGCGCATGCGGGTGCAGTCGAAGATGAGCTTCCGGGTCGCGCGGATTCCGTGGTCCACCAGCCGCGGGTACCAGTGCCCCTCGACCTTGCAGACCTCCCCTTCGCCTTCGAGCATGATCGAGTTCCCGCTCACCCAGACGCGCCGGCCATCAGGTGCGCGCAGGGGAGAGAGGTCACTCAGATCCACCTCAGTAGGGGGCCCCACCTCGCCGGTTCGCGTGTCCAGCGCTCCCGCCTCGGTCATTAGATGGGTGTGCGCGCCGGGTTGATGTCCGACCGTGCTAGGCCCGAGCGTCCCGATCATCAGCGCATCGACTGAAGTCACTTCGCCCGTTTCCAGGTCAATGCGGCGCGCCCCCATCGCGCCCATGAGACGCCCGTCATAGCGAATGTAGCGACTGATATAGATCGCGCGAAAGTCAGCTCCGATGTGCGCCGACGCGATGTGGGTTTCTCCTCCGAGGTAACCGCGCACTGCGAGGGCCGCCTTCGCCGCGGGTATCAGCGGAGGCAGAAGGGCGAGCACGAACCCGACGAGGCCGAGTCGAAAGACGCGCACGCCGCCGCCCGACCACCGCCGCCCACGCACGAACGCGAGGTAGGCGCCGACCAGCAGACTTGCGACGACGCCGCCGCGCGCCCACGGATTCATGAGCGTCGCCTTAAGCAGTCCGGGGCCGAGAGCGGCAACGACGGCCACGGCGCACGCGCCCAAGAGCAACGCGGTCAACGGCAGTGTCAGTACACCGCGCGGCGACATGCACGCCGCGGGCAAGGCGGCGAGCACGATCAGGCCGATCAAGAGGGCTTCGGTGCGGATGTAGACGCCGTAGCCCGCGAGACCCGCCCAGCGCTCGTGGAAAATGAACTCACCGAGCGCAAGCCCTCTTCCACCACACAGTTCCGTGATCCACGCAGCCACCATGAATCCGTAGACGAACGCAGCCGTCGTGGCGGCGAAGTAGATCATCGCCTTCGCAATGAACGCCGCGCGCAGTCCTTGCGGCATACGCTCCAGGAAAGGAAGGCGGCCGCGACGCACCTCGCCCGCAAAGAGATCGGTCGTCAGCGCGAAGAGCGTCATGAGCAGCGCGCCCAGGGCGCCGGTCATGGCGATCGCCCGGCTGTGGTCTTCGACCTCGAAGACCCTCGCCGGAAGCACCGCGCCACAGATTCCCAGCAGCAGCGGAACGGCGACCAAAATGCCAATCGCGATGGAGCGGAATTCACGCCACTCCTTCCAGAGATAGAACCCGAGGCACCTCATCGCGGGAAGATCACCTCGCGCTTGTCGCTTCCGGCGAAGACGCGCACGATGCGACGCTCGTCCTCGATACCGATGACGGAATCGCCGTCGATCATGTGCGGAACGAAGCCATTGGTCATGCCGCGCGCCGCAACGAATTGCAGCGTTTCGAGATCGAGTCGAGCCACCACCAGGCCATCGTCGCTCCAGACGCGGAACCAGCGCCCGCGAATCAGGCTGATCGAGTGCCGGGACGGCAACGCGAGCACCTCGTGTTCACCCGATTCGGGGGTCGAGACTATCCAGCGCGACTCGCCCTTGGACACGACGCGACCATCCGGCAATACACCCTTCACACCCGTCAGGTCGGTCTCTTCCCGTTCCTGCGTGTCGGGGTCGTAGAAGGACCAACGCTTGTCGCGTCCGTACTTGCGAATCAACCAGCGCCCTTCGCGTATGAGCACACGCATGCCCGGAAGGGCCGGATAGATCTTGCGCCGGTACGGATCTTCGAGCCGCGCGCGTCCGGAAGACCTTTCATAGACGTAGTGGCCCATCCCCTGCATGGACTGTCGCCTCCACCCGCGGCGGTACCCCGGCACGTTCGCGGCCAGCGCCCCCAGCACCGCGGGCCCCGCCCCGTTGGACCAGCCACTCTTAATCCTGCGGCCGGTCGCCGTGTCGTAGTAAGTGCGCCACATCTTGGCCCACTCCGGGTTCTTCTCGTCTCGCGTCACCGTGCTCACATCGTCGATGTGAACGATGGGCGTACCTTCGGCCCAGCCAATCCACTCGGTCGGCTCGAAGGCCATATCCACGGTTCCCTCGACCCTCCAAGACGCATCTTCCGCGTTGACGACTAGGGCGTGATACGGTCGCTGTGCACCAGCACGCAGGTTCATTCTGGAGTTCACGAAGTAGGTCTCGCCGGACGGGCCGCGCAAGAAGCGCACGATGCGAAAGTCATCCGATGCGGGATCGATCGTGCGCCACTCGTGCAGGCGATAGCCGCCGTAGGCGTACGCCGGCGTGAAGACGAGCAGCGTCACGGCGAGCCCGCGCCAACCGGCGGAGAGAAAGCCGCGCCCGTAGCGATAGCCGCGCGTGAACGAGACCCATGCCACGACGAAGGCGCCGACCCCAAGCGCGGCGCCCCAGAAAACGATGTCGCCGGTCGTGGGAGAGAACGTCGGAAACCAGAGGTGCGCCAGGTAGAAGGGCAGCACGAAGAGCGCAAGGGCCAGACCCGTCGCGGGCAGTGCGAGTGCGCCGCGCGGCAGCCAGCAGGAGACGGCGAAGATCCACGGCGCCGCGTACAAGACGAGCAGCACGGGACCACCGAGAAACTCCATCCCGTCGTCCGGCCAACCCGCCACGAGTGCGCCGGAGAAAAAGCCGTAGCTGGTCGAAACGATGATCGCGGACAGCAGGAAGAAGAGCTTCGCGCTGTAGGCGACTCCCAGATCGGAGGGCATGCGGGCGAGGAACGAAATCCGGCCGCGGCGCGCTTCGCCCGGGACCAGATCCGATCCCAACGCGAGTATCGCGATAGCGAGCGTGCCCCACGCGGCGACGTGTACGAAGACCTCGCTCTCGACGACGTTGAGCGGCAGCGCAAAGCGCGCGATGAGCAGCAGCAGCGGCACGCAGATGGCGATGCCGAGCACGACAGCCCGGTGATCGCGCCACTCCTTCCAGAGATATCTTCCGAAGGTGCTCATTAGGCCGTCGCCTCCGCCAGCAGTTCCTTCATGCGTTCCGGCATGCGGTCATCGCTGCCGAGCACTTCCGCCAGCGGGCCATGCGCCACTATCTTGCCGGCCGACAACATCGCGGCGTCGTCGGCAATGCGTGCGGCGACATCGAGATCGTGCGTCGTGCACAAGACCGTCTGTTCGCCCTCGCGCAACGCGCCGATCACGCCGCGCAGAACTTCTTCGCGCACGACAGCATCGAGTCCCGCGAACGGTTCGTCGAGCAGCAGCAATTCCGGTTGCGGCGCGAGCGCGGCGACCAGCATCGCTTTCATGCCCTCGCCGCGCGACATGGCCTTGAACGGCGTGCCGGTCGGAATCTCGAGCGTTTCGACAAGGCGCGCGACCTCGTCGCGGTTCCAGGTCGGATACTGCGGCGCAAGGAAGCGGTAGAGTTCGCCCGCCGTCATCCACTCGTAGCAGTCGGGCTTGTCGGGTACGTAGCCAACCGCCTGGCGCACCAGCTTGGCGCGGCGCAGGGGATTGTGCCCACAAACCGAGAGCGTGCCCTCGTCCGCCTTGAGCAGCCCCAGGCAGAGCTTCATGAAGGTCGACTTGCCCGAACCGTTGCGCCCCAGCAGCACCGTCACGCGACCGCGTTCGAGCGTCAGGTCGAAACCGTCGAGCACCAGATTGCGCCGGAACCGCTTGCGGATGCCGTGCGCCGAAAGAATCGTGTTGTCCATTACTCCACCTCCGGGACCGTGGTCCCGCCCAGTTGTTTACTCATCGAGTCGAGCACCGCCCGTAGCGCTTCGGGATCGTGCCCGGCGCGCACCGCCGCCATCGCGGCGCGGCGGAACTCATCGAGGGTCGCCTTCACGCGCATACCGCGTGCGATGGCGGGGCCCCGTGCGGTGACGAACACGCCGCGGCCGTTGCGGCCTTCCACGACGCCCATCGCTTCGAGATCGCGATAGGCGCGTGCGGCGGTGTTCGGGTTAACAAGCGCCTCGGCGGCGAGTGCGCGCACCGAGAGTAGTTTGTCAGCGGGCTTGATGGTCCCCGCCGCGACGCCGTCGAGCACAGCTTCCACAAGCTGGCGTGAAGGCGAAACGGTGGAGGACTGGTCAACCCGGTAGGTCATCGCAGCCGTACTATCGTGATAGTACGGCGGACACTTGAGCGCAGAACGGTGCGCGGGGTGAACTGAAACGAGACAGGGTGCCGCGCTGCGAACGAAAAAGCGGTGATGAACTTTTGCCGGATCATCACCGCTACTCTCTAAAGAGAGCATGTCCGCCGGGAGTCCGCGGCAATCGCGTTCCCGGCAACATGAAGCTTACCACTTCGCGAACAGCAAGCCATCGTTCGACGGAAAGATCAGACGAAACCGAGACGTCGATCGCGCGTTGTTCGTCGCGTACGCATGCGTGAATTGTGCCGCGTTTTTTTTGGCCAGCATCGCGCGCCAACTAGCACGTATGTCGTACGGTTTTATGCGCGCGCGTTCGAGCACGTAACGCTTCGTTCCATGCGCCTCGACGCGCTCCAAAAACCGCATGCCATGCACGGTTACCTCGTGCATGGTTCCTTGCGCCGCGCGCGCTTCATCCGAGCCGGATGCGGCGAAGCAACGAACGTGATTTCCAGCTACATCAATACAGCACGCAGCGTGCCCGTGACGCCTCCCGGTCGTGGCAGTTCGAAGCCAAGGCGACCAACGGTGGCGCGGCGCGCTAACATCGCAGCGTGGCAAGCACGTATCGACCTTCGCCCAGCAGACTCAGCGACGCATTCCTCCGAAAGTTGGATGCGGGATTCGCACTGCTCGATGGCGCCAAGGTCCGGCCTTTCCACTACGCACCGCCCCTGTTCCGACTGCGCTGGAAGCTTGGCATCGAAGCCGTGCCGCCCCACTTCCGCTCGTTCCGCGCCAATTGGATCTTCGACAGCCTGCTGTACGGAGCCGTGTGGGGCGTATTGGTTTGGCTTTTCAAGTGGAGCCGGGATCAGGACCCATCGATTACCGGGGCAGTTCTCGCAAGCGCACTCTTCGGGCTCATCATGGGATACGACTCGGCGTGCAGGATGCGCCGTCGCGTCGAGAAACTTGTCGTGCCCACATGGGACTCACTCGCGCAGTGATGGCGCTATCCGAATAGCCGAATCGCGGCGATGGTAGATTGTGGGTGATGGAAGAGCTGATTACCGGGGAGCATCGCACACTCGCGGAAGCAGAACTGAAGACTGTCCGCAACCAGCTGCGCTACGCGGACCGGCAGCGGATCAGGGCGGGTGAGTTCCTATCGGTGACGACGAAGCTCCTCAAGTCGGCGCGCTTCGGGCTGATCGCCTGCATCGTGTGGACAATCCACGCGTTCGGATACGTCGCGGTCCTGGATGCGCCCCTGCACACCTTGATCATGCCGATTCTCGTGTTGGGCACGGTGTCGCGGAACTACGGCTACTCCAAGCGCACACACGAAGCGATCGTCGAGTTGCAGGAGCGCTCGGACGCATCGGACGCGTGACGAACGCCACCAACACGGGCCGCCTTCACCACGTCGAAATCAACGTCTCGGATCTGGAGCGCTCCTGTGCGTTCTGGGGATGGCTGCTGGGCGAGTTGGGGTACGAGCAGTTCCAGGATTGGGAGTCGGGCCGCAGCTATCGACTAGGCGACACCTATCTCGTGTTCGTCCAAACCGAAGAGCGATTCCGCGATCCGCCCTACCACCGCTGCCGCACGGGACTCAACCACCTGGCGTTCCATGCGGAGTCGCGCGAGCAAGTCGATGCGATGACCGAGGCGCTGCGCGCACGCGGCGTGACGGTGCTCTACGCGGATCGGCATCCCCATGCGGGCGGCGACGAGCACTACGCCGCCTTCTTCGAGGACCCCGATCGCATCAAGGTCGAACTCGTCGCGGAGACCCTCGATGAAGTCACTTGAAGAACTGATCGATCTCGGCGATCCCGGCATCGATCTGGTGCGCGAATTCCTCTCCACCGCCGATGTGCCGTGCGACGAGTTGCCCCCCGCCGACGCGGCCGGCGACGCGCTCTTGAAACTGCAAGTCACGACGCGCTCGCCGCTGGGCGCCGTCATCTACGACACGGGCGGCATCCTCATCGACGGCGGCTGGCTGCGCATACTCGGATCGGGCCACGAGCGGTTGCCGCGCAGCCTGCTCG
>CBDURV010000169.1:0-7726 GCA_965369495.1 uncultured bacterium | reverse complement strand
GTGGCCGCGACGTGCTGATGTTCGTCGACAACATCTTCCGCTTCTCGCAGGCGGGTTCCGAGGTGTCGGCGCTGCTTGGCCGCATGCCGTCCGCGGTGGGCTACCAGCCCACGCTCGCGACGGAGATGGGCGCGCTGCAGGAGCGAATCACCTCGACCGACCACGGTTCGGTCACCTCGGTGCAGGCGATCTACGTGCCCGCCGATGACCTTACCGACCCGGCGCCTGCCACGGCGTTCACCCACCTCGACGCGAAGACCGTGCTTTCGCGCCAGATTGCCGAGCTGGGCATCTACCCGGCCGTCGACCCGCTCGACTCCAGTTCGCGCGTGTTGTCGCCCGAGTACGTCGGTGACGAGCACTACCAGTGCGCGCGCGACGTGCAGCAGATCCTGCAGCGCAACAAGGACCTGCAGGACATCATCGCGATTCTCGGCATGGACGAGCTGTCGGAAGAGGACAAGATCCTCGTCAACCGCGCGCGTCGCATTCAGAAGTTCCTGAGCCAGCCCTTCTTCGTGGCGGAGCAGTTCACCGGCATCCCCGGTCGCTACGTGAAGCTGGAAGACACCATCCGTTCGTTCAAGGAGGTCGTCGAAGGCAAGTACGACCACCTGCCCGAGCAGGCGTTCTACATGGTCGGCTCCATTGAAGAGGTGATCGAGAAGGCGCGCGAGATGGGGACCGAGGTCTAAGCGTGGCGAACGCAGCCGCCGAGCACCCCGCAGGCAGCCTGCAATCGCACGATGTCATTGACAAGGCCATCGGCGCCCAGGGCATCCTGGATGTCGTCGTGGTGAGCCCGGCGCGCCCGATCTTCAACGGCCGCGCCAAGCACCTCTCCATCATGGCGGCCAACGGGTCGCTCGGCATCTGGCCGCGGCACACCGATCTGGTGGCGGCGCTCGGCGTCGGGCCGATGTCGATCACGTTGGAGGACGGGTCGAGCAAGAACTTCGCGATCAGCGGTGGCTTCCTGAAGGTGGGCGGTTCGCGCGTGACGGTGCTGATCGATCGCGCCGCGACTGCCGACGAGGTTGACCGCGCCGCGACCGAGAGCCAACTCGCGGAAACGAATGCGTCGCTGCAACACCCCAAGTCCGACGAAGAGTTCCAGACGCTCCTGACCGAGCGCAGCTGGCTCCAAACCCAGCTCGCCCTCTGACACTCTCTCGGAGAGATGGCGCGCCGCACGATCCGACTGGGGCCTCTGGCGGTCGACCTGTATGAGCCGGAGCGCCCGCCGCGCTGCGTGCTGCTCTACTCGCACGGATTCGGCTCGCACCGCCAGGGGCAGAAGGTGATCGCGCTCGGCGAGGCGCTCGTGGCGCATGGCGCGGCGATGATCGCGCCCGACTTGCAGGGCCACGGCGAGTCGGAAGGGGAATTCGGCGCGATCACGATTCTGCGCTCGATTCACGACCTGCTGCGTTGCGCCGAGTTGCCGCTCTTCCGCGAAGCGCCGCGGCGCATGCTGGGCGGTTCTTCGTTCGGCGCGCTGACGGCACTCTGGGCCGCGGTCGATCACCCCGAGCTGTGCGAGCGTCTCTTCCTGATCTCGCCCGCCTTCGGCTTCATCGAGCGTCATGTCGCGAGCCACACGCCCGAAGAGATCGAACGCTGGCGCGCCGGCGAATTGGCCCGCATCGAACGGGACTGGTTTTCCGTCGATCTGCAAAACGACATCCTGCTCGAGACGGAGGAGCGCCAGGTGGCCGAACTCGCGAAGCGACTGCGGCATCCCGCGCTGATGGTGCACGGCAAGCGCGACGAGACGGTTCCCTGGCAGGACGTCGTCGACTTCTTCTGCCGCTGCGACGCGCCCGGCCTCGAACTGCACCTGATTGGCGACGGCGACCACCGGCTGAATGATCATCTTCCGACGCTCACCGAACAGCTCATCCGATTTGCGGGACTGATTGCCTAAGATCCCCGCATGCCCACCGCACTCGAACACCTGCGCGCGCTGGTTGCGATCAACTCGTTTACCGGCAATCGCGAAGGCGTCGTGGCGTGCGGCCGCTACTGCGACGAGCAGCTCTTCGCGCCGCTTGGTTTCACTGCCGAGCACATCCCGTCCGAAGTCGCCGTGCGCGGCGACCACGCGTTTTTCGAACGTCCCGGCCCCAATACGGTGGTGCTCGTCGGCCACCTCGACACCGTCTATCCGCGCGCGCAGGAGATCGCCGACGACTTTGCCTGGCGCGAGGTCGGAGAACGCATCGTGGGCCCGGGCGTGGCGGACATCAAGGGCGGCATTGTCGTGCTGTGGATGGCGCTCGGCATGCTGCGAGAGCGCAACCGCGACCTGTTCGACCGCACCGGCTGGCGCGTCTTCCTGAACGCCAGCGAGGAGGGCGGCTGCGGCGATTTTCCGCGGCTCGCGCGCGCGCGCGTCCCCGACGACGCGCGCGCCTGCCTGGTCTTCGAGCCGGGTTTCGATCTCGGCGACGGTCGCAGCACCATCGTCCGCGCACGCAAGGGCTGCGGCCGCTTCCGCATGGACGTCGAGGGACGCGAGGCGCATTCGGGCAACGACCACGCCAAGGGTGCCAGCGCGATCCGCGAACTGGCGCGTCGCGTCGAGCAGATCGAGTCGCTCACCGACTACGAGCGCGACGTGACCCTCAACGTGGGAACGATCGAGGGCGGCACCGCCGTCAACTGCGTCGCGCCGCACGCCTCCTGCAGCATCGATCTGCGCGTCTGGACGCCGGAGGCGATGCAGTGGGGCCGCGAGCAACTGCTGGCCATGGCGGGCGCGGGCGAGGTAGCCAGCGCCGACGGTGCGTCGCGCACGGCCGTTCACGTTTCGGAACTGCCCGGCTATCCGCCGTGGCCGGAAAATGACGCATCGCAGGCGCTTGCCGATCTCATCATCGAAACCGGCGCCGATATCGGTCAGCAGATCGAGTCGACGGCGCGGCGCGGCGGCAGCGATGGGGCGCACCTGTATGACCTGCTGCCCACCGTGGACGGTCTCGGGCCGATCGGCCGCAACACGCACTGTTCGGTGGACGACGCCGCCACCGGGCGCGAGGCGGAGAGCATCGACCGCGACTCGCTCGAAACGCGCGCGACACTCGCGGCCGCGGTCATGGAGCGTCTAGCCTGAATAATTCACGAGGCGTGGTTTCTGGCCGGACCAGATCGCCGAGCTCTGCATCGTTCGTCCTCGACGACCCCTCCGGGTCGCCTTCGGACTCTCTCTTTGATCTCGACGATCTGTCCTCGCCCAGAACGGCGCGTCGTCAATCGAGAAGCGCGTCGTGCCGGTTACCGCCGTTCATCACCGCGAGGTTCAATCCCGATGCGCCCACGCCTCATGACTTATGCAGGCTCGCAGCGTCGTGATTCGCCTGCTTGATTTCGAGGCGCCGCTGTTTTTCACGGGTGCCGGCCTGTCTTCGGAGTGCGGTATTCCCACCTACCGCGGCGAGGGCGGCATTTGGCACGAGTACGACTACGAGGATTACGCCTGCCAGCGCGCCTTCGATCGCGATCCGGAAAGGGTCTGGGATTTCCACGACCTGCGGCGCGCCAAGGTGGCGGAGGCCGAACCGGGCGAGGGGCATCGCCGCATCGCGGAGGTGCAGCGCGCGCGACCGGGCACGACCATCGTGACGCAGAACATCGACGGCCTGCACCAGCGCGCCGGCGCCCACGATGTGGTGGAACTGCACGGCAGCCTCTGGCGCCTGCGTTGCGCCAAGACCGGCGCGTTGGTCGACAACTTCGAGACGCCGCTCAACGACCGCCGCTGCGCCGACGACTGCTACTGGCGGCCCGACATCGTCTGGTTCGAGGATCCGATGAACCGCGCGGCCCTGCAGGCGGCCGAACTGGCGTTGCGGAACTGCGACGTGCTGATCGCCATCGGCACCAGCGGCGTCGTCTATCCCGCCGCGGAACTGCCCCGGATTGCCGTTCAGCGCGGAATTCCCTGCGTGGAGATCAACCCTGAAGAGACGGCGGTGTCCGCCTGGTACACCCATCGATTGCGCGGTGGCGCAGCTGAGATGCTCGCCAGGATGCTGGATTGATAGGATGTGGCCATGAAGCGTCGGCTACTCACCCCTCTGCTCGCGATCTCACTCCTGCTCACCGGATGCCAGAGTTGGAACGTCAACGCGTTTGGCGTGCCGGTGAACGGCGGTTCGAGCTATGCCACGGCGCCGCGCCCGATGCCGCTCGTGACCAGCGAGGAGCCGATGCACGCCATCGGATCGGGACTATCGACCGAGGAGAAGTGGGGCGTGGTCCTGATTATCGGAGTCGCCGTGGCGGCGGGAATCATCTTCGCCGCTAACTCGTGATCGACTTGCGGTGCTCGAGCGCGAGCCAGACCGCAAGCAGCGTCAGCGCGAGCGCGATCGTGCGCGACGCATCGATCGGATGACCGCCGAAGTGGTCGCCGAGGTAGATGCCTCCGCACGCCAGCAGGACAGCCAGCAGGCTCATGATCACGGGCCAGTAGCGCAGCATGAATCCGGTGAAGATGAACGCCACCGCCGCGCCGAGCAGCGCGAACGAGTGCTCCGCGAACAGACTCCACGTCGGCGGTTCCCAGCCTCCGATGCGAAATGCACCCCAGACGCACGCCCCGGCGAGGACAAAAAGCACCGCCTGCGCCGCCATCATCCAGAACGTGAAGGGCTCCGGGCGGCGACCGGGCTTGGGGGGCTGCGGGGGGGCCGGCTGGGGATCGGGCTCTTCGAGTTGAAGCCGCGGCTTGGCGCGCCGGGCCGCCGGCACCTCGGCGACGCCTTTGGGCACGCGCACGCGCTCGCCGCACTGCGGGCACGAAACCGCCGTTCCGGCCAGTTTCGGGTTGAGCCGGAGTTCCGCTCCACACTCCATGCAGGTGATCAGCAAGGGGATGCGGCGTTAGGTGCGGGCCTTGAGCTTGTTCTTGAGGCGGATGCGCCGTGTGCGGGTGTTGTTCTTGGGCGTTCTGGTCTTGCTCTTGTTCGTCTTAGCCATCACATCAGGATAGTGGCAAACGGAATTTCCCTGCAACCGCAGGCCGGGTTTGGCGGGTCTAATGGACGAAATGGTCGATATGGTGGCTGAGTCCGACGATCGGGGGCTCGTAAACGCCTTCCGGGCGGGGGAGGCGTCGGCATTTGAGGCGATTGTGCGCCGCCACTACGCCGCCCTCGTGCGAGTCGCGGAACAGCGCTGTGGGCGTGGCGCGCTGGCCGAGGACGCCGTGCAGACCGGCCTGATCCGCGCCCACTCCTACCTGCGCCGCCAGGGCGACGTCGAAAACCTCAGCGCCTGGCTGCGGCGCGTCGTCTACAACTGCGCCACCGACCTCGTGACGCGCGAACGGCGCGACCAGGTCCATCTCCAACAGGTCGTGGAGCCCGGCGAGGAGGCGCAGCAGGTGTCGCGTCTGGAGCGCGCCGAACTGCGGGCGCTCGTGGCCGCCGCGATTTCGCGTCTCAACGACGTCTACCGCGAACCGCTCAACATGCTCTACCTCGACGGCCTCGACACGCGCGAGATCGCCGAGCAACTGGGTGACAACCTGAACTCCATCAAGTCGCGCATTGCGCGCGGCCGGCGCGAATTGCGGCGCCGTCTGGAGGGCGTGTTGACCCGGGAAGGATACCTATGATCGAACCTCGTGAGCTTCTCGACGAGTACCTCGACGGCCTGCTTCCGGAACCGGAACATGCGCGCGTCGACCGTGCCTTGGAATCCGATGCCGAACTGCGCGCCGAACTCGAGCGCGCCCGGCGCTTCGCGCGCATGCTGCAGGCACTTTCGCAGCCGGCAACCCAGAAGCGTACGGAGCGTCCGCGCGGTCGCCTGGTCATGCTGATGGTTGCGGCCACCGCCGCCGCAGCACTGCTGCTTTGGCTGCGCAGCCCCGTCGTCGATCCGCTGGCGGAGGAACTCAGCGCCGACTGGCGCGCCTTCGGAGACCGTCTGGCCGTGATGGCGCTGGAGCGCCGCGAGGGGCGCGCGCCGCGTATCGGCCTTTCCGATCTCGACGTGCCGCCCGCCAAGGCGTTCGGCCGCGTCTACGGCGCCGCGCTCGATCGCATGGGCGTCGAACTGGATGGTCCCACGCGGGCCAGTGCGGAACGTCTCGTGCGCTCGCACTTCACCGCGATGCGGTCGATGCCCAGCGGCGTCGCGGGCGAATGGAAGCGCTCCGAGTCCGCGCTCGACGTCTACCGCGGGTTGCGCACCGACGCCGGCCGCGAGGCTGCCGATGTGTTCTACGACGTCTTCCGCCCGGGACTGGTGGACGACGCGACGGTGTTCCGCGTGGCGGGCGGGCGCGATTCGCTCGCGCGTGTGCTGCGCGACCGCGGGCAGTACCTGCGCGACTACGAGGAGGCGTGCCGCCAGCTCGAACGACGCTACGGCGCCGAGACCCTGGCCGTCGTCATGAACCGCCTGGCGCCCGACGATGCGCGTTTCTCACGCCGCGACGCCTCGCAGGACGGCGCCGCGCCCGATGCCGTGTTGTCGATCCGCGCCGCCCTCTACCGCGTCGCGGCCGATCATGGCGCGGACCGGCTCTATCTCTCGGTTGGCTAGTAGGGCCTGCCTGAGAACTCCATCGTCGGTCCGAGACCGCGCGAGGACAAGCCTGGCGAAGCGGCGCCGACGCCGCTGTATTCCACGCCCTTACTGCAAGGAGGCGCCGCGAAGCCAGGTGCCGCCGCAGCCGGTCGAATCCAGATGGAGCTCTCAGGCAGGCCCTCCGCCTACAATCGCGGTGTGGAATACCGCAACCTAGGGAACAGCGGGCTCAAGGTGAGTCCGATCGGTCTCGGTACGTGGCTCACGTTCGGGGGCGCGCTCGACCAGCTCACCGAGCAGAACCTCGTGCGCGAGGCGTTCGACCGCGGGGTCAACTTCTTCGATACCGCCGACGTCTACAAGCTCGGCGAGGCGGAGACGGCGTTGCGCTACGCGCTTTCCCCCTTCGCCCGCAAGGACTACGTGCTCGCGTCGAAGGTCTACTTCCCGACCGGGCCCGGCCCGAACGATCGCGGCCTTTCGCGCAAGCACATCGACGAGTCGATCTACGCCTCGCTGCGGCGCCTCGACACCGGCTACCTCGATCTCTACCAGGCGCACCGCTACGACGAAGAGACGCCCCTCGAAGAAACCGTGCGCGCCTTCGGCGACATCATTCAGCAGGGCAAGGTGCTCTACTGGGGCGTGAGCAACTGGAGCGCGGAGCAGATCCGCGCGGCGTGCGCCATCGCCGACGGCCTTGGCGTGCCCCGCCCGATCTCCAACCAGCCCAGCTACAGTCTGCTCGACCGCGCCATCGAGGCGGACGTGCTGCCCGCCTGTCGCGAACTCGGACTCGGCATCCTGCCCTTCTCGCCGCTCGCGCAGGGCGTCCTCACGGGCAAGTACCTCGACGAACAGCGCCCGCCCGATTCGCGTGCCGCCGACGACAAGTCCAACCAGTTCATGGGCAGCTACCTCGAAGCCGACGCGCTGCACAAGGTCGCACGCATGCGCGAAGCCTCCGAGGAGAGCGGCATTCCCATGGCGCAAATCGCGCTCGCCTGGTGCCTCAAGGACGCGCAGATCGCCAGCGTCGTCGTCGGCGTCACGAAGGTCGAGCAGTTGGTCCAGAACATCGAGGCGGCCGACCGAACGCTGCCGCCCGACCTCGTTCGATTGCTGGACCGGGTCTTCACCGCGTGAAGGGCGCCGCGCGCTCGATCCTGACGCGCACGGGCGG
>CBDURV010000168.1:0-7741 GCA_965369495.1 uncultured bacterium | reverse complement strand
GTTCCGAACTCGTCCGCGCGCGGCGCCTGTGCGTGAAACGCCGCCAGCTTTTCGACCAGCGCGGGCAGCGCGTGTCCCACCTCCTCGCGCCCCTCCCCTGTCTTCAACAGACGGCTCATCAACCGCGCGTTGTCGAATCGCCGCATTTCCACGGCCCACTCCAGCGCGTCGCCATCGCCCCCGAAGCGCAGGTGCCCGTCCTCGCCACGCGTAATGGGCACGACACCGAGGTACATGCCGGGCGCGAGCGCCTGGTTGAGGCGCACCTCCTCGTGGCAGAGGGCGCTGCGCCGCTCCGGATCGGTCAGATCGACAAACGCGAAGCGCACCGGGCGTTTCACCTTGTAGGCGCGGTCGCCGCGCAGGAAGACGAGGGAGATGTGAGTCTGGATGATCTCCCAGTCGGCGAAGTCGCGCAGAAGCTCGGGGCTATCCACATCCAGAGGATACGTCGCCGCGAAGTTCCTTGGGTGGGGCGCTGATTGGAGTAGTGTTCCGTTTCCACACCAGTGAGGCGTATCCTCACGACCGAACCCAGAGGAAGCGCCGCGTGGGAAACCTGATCAGCTCGGCGGGTCGCAGGTTCAAGACCCTGTTCCCGCGCCACATGCTCGTGCTCGCGATCATCGTCGGATTACTTGGCGGTTATGGCTCCGTGGGTTTCCGGCGCCTGATCGACTGGCTGCTCGGCATGTGGCCCGTCGATGAGTTCAGCGTCGCGGCGATTCGGACCCTCGATTGGTATTGGGTGGTGCTTATCCCGGCGGCCGGCGGCCTCGTGGTGGGCTCGATCACCAAATGGTTCGCTCCCGAGGCGAAGGGGCACGGCGTGCCGGAGGTCATGGAGGCCGTGGCGCTGCGCGGAGGCATCATCCGCCCGCGCGTGGTCGCAGCCAAGGCACTCGCGTCGGGCATCTGCATCGCGTCCGGCGGCTCGGTCGGCCGCGAAGGTCCGATTGTCCAGATCGGCGCCGCCATCGGCTCGACGCTCGGGCAATTGCTCGACATGAGTGCGCGCAAGCTGCGGACGCTCGTCGGGTGTGGCGCGGCGGCGGGCATCGCGGCGACGTTCAATGCGCCGGTCGCCGGTGCGCTCTTCGCGGTCGAGGTGTTGCTGGGCGACTTCGCGGTTCACCAGTTCTCGCCGATCGTGATCTCGGCCGTGGTGGCGACAGCCGTCAGCCGTGGCCACTTCGGCGACCTGCCGGGCTTCGTGATTCCGCCCGAGCAGGTCGAGGCGTACCAACTCGTGAGTCCCTACGAATTCATCGCGTACGCCGCGCTGGGTGTGCTCGCGGGGCTGGTGGCGTTCGCGTTCGTACGCACGCTCTGCTTCGCCGAGGATCGCGTGGAGGACTCGAAGATCCCGCTTCCGATCACGGCCGCCATCGGTGGCGCACTGGTCGGTGGCATCGCGCTCATTTATCCGGACGTGCTCGGCGTCGGCTACGAGGCCATTGAACGGGTGCTCGATGCGACGCAGGGGTGGCAGCTGCTTGCGGGACTGCTGGTGGCCAAGTTGGTGGCGGTCTGCATTACGCTCGGTTCAGGGGGCTCCGGGGGCGTGTTCGCGCCATCGTTGTTCCTTGGGGCGATGTTGGGCGGCCTTGTCGGCTTGGCGGTGCACGCCATCGCGCCGGCGCACACGGCACCCGCGGGCGCGTACGCATTGGTCGGCATGGGCTCACTGGTGGCGGCGACGACGCGCGCCCCGATCACGACCATCCTGATCGTGTTCGAGCTCACCACCGACTACAAGATCATGCTGCCGCTGATGGTCTCGACCATTATCGCGACGCAGTTCGCCCGCCGCCTGTCGAAGCAGTCCATCTACACCATCAAGCTGCAGCGCCGCGGCGTCACGATCCGCGACGGCCAGGACGTGAACATCCTGCGCAGCATTCCCGTTCGCGATGTCCTGCAGCCTGCTCCCACGGTGAGCGGTGCCTGCAGCGTCAGCGAAGTCGTGAAGCAGGTGCTCGCGGACGGCGCGCACTGCGTCTACGTCGTCGATGGGAAAGAGGGTCTCGTCGGCGCGATCTCGGTCAACGAGATCCGCGAGGTGCTGCACCATCCGACCGACTTCCAGGATGTGGTGGTGGCGCACGACCTCGCGAAGGGGTTCGTCCCGACGGTGGGGCTCGAGGACGATCTGGACTCGGTGCTCAAGCAACTCGACCGTGGCTATCGCGACGAACTGCCGGTCCTGGAAGACGGTCGCCTCGTCGGCGTCGTGCGCATCGAGGACGTGCTTGCACGCTACCGACGAGAGGTCGCCCTGCGCGATCCGGTCGAAGACGGCGGGTCGAGCGCCGGCGCCTGGTAGGTCATAGTCCGACAGCGCATGCCGCACTTCTCAAGTTGTCGGCTTTGGGCTTTGAGCCTTGAGCTTTGCGCCACGACCAAACCAACCGCCGGCGCACCGACAGGCATGGGGCCGCGGCAGTCCCGGAGCCGTCCCCTACGACAAGCGAAGCCCCATACCAAACCGCTCGCCGGACGAACGGCCTAGTTGCTGCGCAAAGCTCAAAGCCCAAAGCCCATAGCCGATCTCAGAGCGTGCGCCTCGCTCCGCAGCGACGAATCTAGTCTTTCCGGTACGCGCGCTCGTCGTAGTCGTCGGTGCCTTCGTGCGACTTGAGGTCGGTCACGTACTCGACGGCGATCCAGATGCGCTTTGACCAGGCGAGTGCGACGATGCTGAACGCAATCAGCACCGGCAGTCCGACCAGGATGATCACGAGGTTGGACCAGTCGGTGAGCCACCAGGCGAGCAGCATGAATCCGACCGCCGCGAACTGGGTCAAAATCGCGGTCAGGTACATGGCGCCGGTGATCGCGCCCGGTTCGCGCTCGAGGATCCAGCCGCATTCCGGGCAGCAGCGCACGAGATTGGTGTAGCGCTCGGTCACCTTGCCCACACCGCAGGCGGGGCAGCGGCCGGGCAGGGCCCTGCGCAGGCTTCGGAGGAGGAGCTGGCTCACTTTCATGCGGGTTTTGTGAAGTGTGGCGGCCGGGCGGCCGGTGACCGATAGAATGACAAGCTATGGCCGTGGTCGATTTGTTGGTGCTCGCAGCGGCGGTTGTCGGCGTAAGTCTCGGCGCCATCCGGGGTTTCGTGCCGCAAGTCGTCGGGGTTTTCGGCCTTGGCGGGGGACTTTACCTCTCCGCCCGCTTCCATGCCATTGTCCGCACGCGCCTCCTCGAACCCAATTTCGAGTGGAGCTACAACGGCGAGGCGGCCTTTGTGGGCATTATCGTGCTCACCATCGCGGTCTCGGCGCTGATCGGATTCGTGCTGCGCAAAATGATCGAGGCGTGCGGCCTGAGCACCTATGACCGCATCGCGGGTGCGGCGCTGGGGGCGGCCAAGGCGGGCGCCACGGCCGCTGTGCTGCTGCTGGCCATCGTCTACTTCGCGCCCGACGGCGGGGGGCTGGAGCGCGCCATCGGTGCGAGTCGTGCCGCGCCGGCGCTTTGGCGCGCCATGGACGAAATGGCCGAGGCGCTGCCGGACAAGATGGGCGACCCGATGGAGACCTTCCTCGACGCCAACGACCTGCCCGCGAAGCGGAAACCGGTCGATCTCGACCTGGGCCTGCCTGTCCCGGAACAGGACGAAGGCGCCCTCATCGTCGAAGATCCCGCCACGGCGCCCCAATAACCCGGAGGGGCCCGCCCGAATAACCGGGGAGGGCGCGCGGTAGAGTCTGCCTGCTACCGGTCCGCGTCTGTTGGAAGGAAAACCGCTATGTCCATGTTGGGAATGTTCACATTGCTTGCCTACGGAGGCTGGATCGCGCTGGGCGCGGTCGTGCTGCTCGTGCTCTGGTTTCTCGGGGCGTACAACGGCCTCGTCGCGCTCAAGAACAACGGCAAGGAAGCGTGGGCGCAGATCGATGTCCAGCTCAAGCGCCGCCACGACCTGATTCCCAACCTCATCGCGACCGCGAAGGGGTACATGAAGCACGAGGCGGGAACGCTCGAAGCGGTCATCGCCGCGCGCCAGACCGCGGTCAACATCACCGCCGATCCCAACATGGGGCCCGCGGCGGTCGCGAAGGCGGAAGGCGCGCTCGCCGGTGTCATGAAGCAGTTCATGATGCTGACGGAGAACTACCCCGACCTGAAGGCGGACAAGCAGATGCTGCAGGTGCAGGAGGAGCTCACCTCCACCGAGAACCGCATCGCGTTCGCTCGCCAGCACTACAACGACTCGGTGCGCCGCTACAACACGAAGCTCGAGCAGATCCCGACGAACATCGTCAAGAACTTCGGCGACTTCCCGGCCCTCGAGTTCTTCGAACTCCAGGACGAGGCGCAACGCGAAGCGCCCAAGGTCGAGTTCTAGTTCTACGGGCGCACTCTACGGGATCGGTGTTGAGCTATGGGCTTAGGGCTTTGCGCGACAACCAGTCCATCCCCTCGCGTGCGGGTGGCATGGGGGCTCGGTTGATGCGGGTGACTGCGGGGCGTCAATCGAGGCCCCACCGCGAACGGTGCGCCCGCGGGCTCCCTGGTTGCGGCGCAGAGCTCATAGCTCAAAGCCCACGGCTTGAGAGGTGTGGCAAGCGCATCCGGCGAGCGAGACGCGTACCCGGACCGAGCCCATACCGCATTCGGCTGTTAGCCTCTAGCCCGTGACCGCACTCCTGATTCTGCTCGCTTCTTCCGGCGTGATTCACGTCGAGGTGAAGGGGGATGCGACGGAGGTCGTCGCGTTCCACGCCCGCAAGATCGTGGCTCGCGCGGCGGTCACGCCGGGCGGTGTCGCGGTGCTCCGGGACATTGCATTCGCGGAGGTGGATCTCGTCGCGCTGGGCGCTTCCGCGCGTAGCGAGGTCGTGCGGCGCGTGCGTCCGGTCGTGCGGGCGGACGGACCGGCAGCACCCGACGTGGTTCTGCACGCCCGTCCCGCGACGTACCTGGCGGTTACAGCACCCGAGGGGGCCGTCGTGCACGTCGATGGCATCCAGTTCCCCGCACCGCGCGTGCTGCTGTTGCCCGGCCTGCACCGCATCGTGGTGGATCATCCGCAGTACGTAAGCAGCGCGGCTCGACTCGTGCGGATCGGGGACCAATCTCCGGCGAAACTGGCTCCGGCGAAGCTGGAAGTGAAGCTCGAATCCGGCCTCGTCGTGGCGGGAACCTTGATCGGCAGTGATGGCAAGCCGTTGGCGGGTGCTTCGGTCGAGGTGTTCACCGATGGCTTCGCCGCCGACCGGCGCGCGACGAGCGATGCCAACGGCGGGTTTCATTGCGTGGGTTTCCGCGGCGACGTGATTTCGTTGCGCGTCTCCGCGCCCGGCCACGCGACGGCGCTCAAGCGCATCGACTTCGATCCCGGCAGCGCGCGTGTGCGGGTGGCCATCAAGCTTGCGCGGGGCGTCTCGGTGACGTTGCCGCTCGCGGGCGTGGCCCCGGCGCGCGCCACGCTGCTTCCGCGCTGGGTCGATGAAACGCTCGAACAGCCGCGCCTGCGCATGAATGACATTCCCGCCCGCGCGACCGGCGGCAGCGCCGTGAGTTTCGATGGGCTGACGCCCGGGCGCAGCTATCGCATCGCGGTCGAGGCCCCGGGCATGCTGCCCACCGCGAGTGCGCCGTTCACCGCCGGATTGGATCTGCGGTTGCCGGTTCTGACCCTCGCTCGCGCGGCATCGGTGCGCGGTAAGGTCGGCCGCGCCGGACTGCTGGTGGTGGCGCGTGGCCGCTTTGGTGATCGTTCCTGCCGTTCCGCGGGAGACGGCGGTTTCCTCTTTGAAGGGCTGGCGAAGGGCAAGCTGCTGATCTTCGTGCGCGACGTGGATGAGCGCGGCACGACGGTGGATCTCAAGCCGGGCGAAGTGCGCGAATTGGCGCTTGCCTACGACGAGCCACCGGCCGAGCGGGCACTTTCGGGCACCGTCGTGGACGCCGACCGAGAACCGCTGGAAGGCGTCCGGGTCACCGCATCCGGGCGCAGTGTCCTGACGGATGCCAAGGGCGCGTTCACGATCGCCGGCGTGGCGCTGGGCCGCAATTCGTTTTCCGTGCGCCTTGAGCCCGGACCGACATGCGCCGCGTTCGCCGCGGATCCTCACCTGCCACGCATCGAGCGCAAGGCGCGCGTCGGCATCGCGTTCCGTGCGCAGCTTCAGCGCGCGGGCGTGCTCGACCTGCATTGGCCGAAGGCGCGACTCGCGCGCGCCACGCTGTTCCTCTCCGGAACGGCGGGAATCGAACAGCGCCGCCGCATTCCCCACGGGGTCCGCGCGATGCGCATCGAGGATGTGCCCGTCGGCTCGTACGTCGTGGACATCGGCGCGCCCGGCCTGCTCGGAACCGACGGGGCGGTGGCCAACGCGACGGTTCAGGGCGAACCGCGCGAAATCGAGGTGCTGGCGGGGCGCAGCGTGGTGGGCCAGGTGGTGCGCCGGCGCAGTTTTTCACGCCCGGGCGCGGCGCCGCGCATCGTGGACGAGCCGGTCATGCGCGGTCGCGTAACCCTGCTCGACGGCCGTCGCCGCTTCGCCCTCGCGACGGTGACTCTCGAGGCGGACGGCAGCTTCGTTCTGGAGGGCCTGCCCGCCGCGCCGGTGCTGCTCTGCGCGACCGCGCCTGGACTGCCGGTGCTTTGGCGCCGCATCGACCTCACCAGGGCAGATGTGGAGGATCTGGTGATGCCGCTCTACGGTGCGCTCGAGGGCCGGGTCCGCGTGGTCGCCAGAGGGCCGCGGCTACCGCCCGGTACTCACGTCAGCGTGCGCAACGAGTTCGGGGTGGACATGCGCGACGTGGCGGCGCGTGCGCGCTTCCTCGGCGTCGTGGCGGACGACGAGGACTTCGGCGACATCGAGCGCTCATTCGTGATTACCCCGGCGCCCGGCGGCATCTTTACACATGCGTTCATGGCGCCCGGAAACTACGAGTTCATCGCGTTGGCGCGGGGCTTCAAGGCGGGCAAGGCCAAGGTTCGCGTGCGCCTGCCGTGGACGCTGGCGGAGATCGGTGCGGCGCTTCCGGAGGCGACGCAAGGGCTTGTCAGCACCATCCACCTGAGCCCGGTCCCGGTGGCATCTCGCGAGGAAAAGTAGGGACGTGATTGACTTTTCCCGTGATTCCGGCAATTTCATCACTGGGACGGTCGAAGTCGGCCTCCCGGGAGGATCAACGTGACCTATATCATCTGCGAGCCCTGCATCGGGGTCTGCGACAAGGCATGTGTCGAAGAGTGCCCCGTGGATTGCATTCAGCCGCGTGACGGCTACGACGACAACACCGGAAAGTTGCTCTACATCGATCCGGACACGTGCATCGACTGCGGCGCGTGCGAGCCCGTCTGCCCGGTGAATGCGATCTTCCCCGAGGCCGATGTGCCCGACGAATGGTCGAAGTACGTCGAGATCAACGCCGAACACTTCACGTAAGCCAGACCGAACAGGAAAGGCCGCACCTTCGCGAGAGGGGGCGGCCTTTTTTTCGGCTTTGGGCTTTGGGCTTGGGGCCTTGCGAATCAACCCGTCCATCCGCTCGCGAGCGATTGGGATGGGGGCTCGGGTGATGTGGGGGACTGCGGTGGGGCAAATCGAGGCCCCATCGCGAACGGTGCGCGGTTGGTCGGCCTGGTCGCTTCGCAAAGCTCAGAGCTCAAAGCCCACAGCCGTTCGCGCTATTCGTTCTCGATCGCCTGATGCGACCTGGGAAGAATTGTCTCTGACGCGGTACTTCCGAGATACGCCCACTGCGTCATCGATGGCGC
>CBDURV010000167.1:0-7741 GCA_965369495.1 uncultured bacterium | reverse complement strand
GTGGCGATCGCCTCGACCACCTTGCGCTCCATTTCCATGCGCTCGGCGATTTCGGAAGTTGCCGCCGTCCCCTCTGTCCGTGCCACGCGCTCCTCGCGCGCTTCGCGGCGTTTGCGGCTGCGGTACTGCATGCGCGCCACGTTGCGCGCCACCGTTGCCAGCCAGCCACGCAGGTTGGTGGCGTCGCGCGGCGGCTTTTCGAGCGCCACGGCGAGTGTCTGCTGCACGACATCGTCGGCGTCCGCCTCGTTGTGCAGCACGCCCAGCGCGATGGCGCGCAAAAAGCCGACGTGCTCGAGCAGGACCTGACGTTCGGGAATCGACACCGTGCATCCATGATGCCGCCAACGAGCGTGCGTTCCCGGTGATTTTTCCGGGAACGTTCCGTTCTTGGTGGCATTTCCCATGTCATGAACCGCACGCTGACAGCAATTCTCTACCTGACCCTCGCCGGCTGCATGTCGATGCCCTACCAGCGAGCCGATGTGGGGTCCGACGCCTCGGCCCCGATCGGCGACGAGGTCTACGCCTGGACGGGCGACCGGGGCTTCGTCGATCCGGAGCAGTTCCCGCTTTCCACCTTCGCGATCGATGTCGATACCGCGTCGTACTCCAACGTGCGCCGTTACCTTCAGCAGCGCCGCCGCATGCCGCCGCCGCAGGCTGTGCGCATCGAGGAGTTGATTAACGCCTTCGACTACGGCGACCCGCAACCGACGGGCGACGCGCCGCTCGCCGTGCACGCCGAGGTCGCATCCGCGCCGTGGACGACGCTGCACCGCCTCGTGCGCATCGCCATAGTCGGCAAGCACGTTCACGCCGCGATGCGCCCCGACGCCAATCTCGTCTTCCTCGTGGACATATCGGGCTCCATGAGTGACGACGACAAGCTGCCGCTTGTGCGCCGCTCGCTGCACCTGCTGCTCGATCAGCTCGAGGCGCGCGACCGCGTGGCGATCGTGACCTACGCGGCGGGTGCGAAGGTCGCCCTGGCTTCCACACCCGTCTCGCACCGCGGCACGATCGAGCGCGCCATCGACGCCCTGCGCCCCGGCGGCGCGACGAATGGCAGCGCGGGCATCGAGCTCGCCTACGAAGAGGCGCGCAGCGCTTTCATGCCGGGCGGCGCCAACCGCGTGATTCTCGCCACCGATGGCGACTTCAACCGCGGTCGCACGACGACGGGGGAGCTGGAGCAGCTGATTCGCGGCAAGGCGCGCAGCGGCGTCTTCTTGACCGTGCTCGGCTTTGGCCAGGGCAACCTGAACGACTCCAATCTCGAAACCCTCGCCGACCGCGGCAACGGCCACTACGCTTATGTCGATTCGCTCGCCGAGGCGCGGCGCGTGCTGGCGATGCAGCTTGAGCGCACGCTCGTGGTGGTCGCCAAGGAGGTCAAGGTGCAGGTCGAGTTCAACCCCTCGCGCGTGGCCGCCTACCGGCTGATCGGCTACGAGAATCGCCGTTTGCGCGAGGCGGAATTTGCCAACGATGCGGCCGACGGCGGCGAACTCGGTGCCGGCACCACGACCGTCGCGCTCTACGAGATCCTGCCGCGCGGTGCGGGCCATGCGCGCCCCGGCGTGGAGGGCTTCCGCTACCGCGACGCGCAGCCGCAGGAACGCCAGCGCGGTTCGGAGTCGGAAGAGTTGCTGGTCGTGAAGGTGCGCTACCAGGATCCGGCCGGCCACCGCAGCCAGCGCATCGAATTGCCGGTGGTGGACCGGCAACTCGGCTACGAACAGATGGACGATGACTTTCGCTTCACCGCCGCCGTCGCCGCGTTCGGAATGCTACTGCGTAATTCGGCGTACGCGGGCGGCTCAAGCTGGCCGCTGGTGGAGCAGCTTGCGCCTGCCAATCGGAGCGAAAAGCGAAGCGAGTTTCGCTCGCTGGTTCGCGCCGCGCGCCGGCTGTCCCGGTAGTAGTGCACGCTAGGCCCGATGCAGGGTCTCGACTACGCCGTGATGGCGATCTACGGCGCCGTCGTGCTCGGCATCGGGGTCTGGGCCAACCGGCGGCAAAAGAGCGCGGAGGATTACTTTCTCGGCGGTCGCCGCATGCGCTGGTGGGCGGTCGGCATTTCGTTGGTCGCGACGAGTTTTTCCAGCGCGTCGCTGATCGGCGGCACCGGCGTCGGCTACGCGATCGGCGTCGATTGGATCCAGCTGCAGATCGGTGATCTGGTGGCGCTGTTGATCGTGATGGCGTTTTTCCTGCCGTATTTCGCCGCGCAGCCCATTACGACCGCGTACGAATGGCTCGAACGCCGCTTTGGTCGGCGCGCGCGCATTCTGGGAAGCGTGCTCTTCCTGGCGCAGACCGCGGTGCGCGCCTCGTTTCTGGTCTACGGCCCCGCGCTCGCGTTGCAGGCGGTGCTCGGCTGGTCGATCGAGATGTCGATCGTCGTATCCGCCACCGCCGCCATCCTCTACTCCGCCTGCGGCGGCATCGCCGCGGTCGTCTGGACCGACTGCATCCAGTTCGGCGTGATTCTGGTCGCCGTCATCGCCACGCTGGGCGTCGTCGCCGGCGACGTGCCCGGCGGCGCGCGCGCGATTCTCGACTACGCGGATGAGCACGGGAAACTCAACGCCGTAACGGTCGAGTTCAATCCCAAGTCGAACTTCAATCTCGTCGGCGCGCTCGTGCCCTACATGGTGTTGGCGCTTTCGCTCTTCGGCACGGGGCAACAAGCGGTCCAGCGCTTCTTGTCGTGTCCCGACCTGCGTTCGGCGCGCAAGGCGGCGTTGACCGGCTGGTTCGCGGGCAGCATCGCATTGGGCATCTGCCTGCTGCTTGGCGTCGCGATCCACGCCTGGGAACATCTCGCTCCGGCGGGCGCGGCGTTCGAGATCGACAAGGGCGACAAGGTGCTGCCCGCGTTCCTGGTGCAGCGCATGCCCGCCGGCCTTGCGGGCCTCATGTTGTCGGCCATTTTTGCCGCGTCGATGTCGAGCCTCGACTCCGCCGTGCACTCCATGTCCACCTCGTTCATGGTGGACATCGTGCGCCGCGACAGCTTGCGCCTGGCGCGCATCTGCACCGTGGTAATCGGGTTCATCGCGACCCTCGGCGCGCTCGTCGCGGCGGAATCCGAGACGACGCTGCTGCAGACGATGGTCGCCTGGCTGGGCCTCTTCGCAGGGCCGTTGCTCGGCTTGTTCCTGCTCGGCATGCTGTCGGCGCGGGTCCGCGAGCGCGCGGCGTTGATCGCCGTCGTGTTGGGACTGGTCTACGCCTTCGGCCTCTACGCGTTCAAGGCGGTGCTGCCGTTCCACCCGCTCTGGCTGGCACCGATCTCGTGCGCGGTTACGCTTGGGGCGGGCTTTGCGATGACGTCTCGTCGTTCGGCCGCGGCTTGATGCTGCACGCGCCCCGCGCGGGAACCATCGGCGCAATCAGGAACCCGGCCAGCAGGCCGACGGGCAGCGCCCAGTCCCACTTCAAGAAGTGCGCGACGGCGAAACCAGCGCCAGCGAAAAGGCCCACGACCGCGAGCCTGCGGATATCGGAAAGTGCTCAGAGCATTGTGCTGCCTATCGTACGGCAGCCAGCACGCGCTTGAGGTTGACCACGAGATCGGCGGGACGCTGCCAGCCTGTGATTCCTGCGGTGGTCAGCTCCAATTCGCGCGCCTTACCGCTCTGGTCGCGGGCGCGCAGGCGGAACGATATGGGGCGGCCGTCGGGCGTAAATCCCTGCAGTGCCGGCATCGAGCGCCCGCCGCTCTTCTGGAAGCTGCCCAGCTTGTCTTTTTCGGCGTCGATCGCGACGAGCACGAAGCGCCGCAGCAGCGCGTCCACCTCGCGGTCGGGGAAGGTGTAGTAGACGTAGCGCCACCACCAGACGTTCGACTCGGTGTAGTGCGCCACGAGCAGCGGACGGCCCGACTTGCGCGCGCGCTCCTTCGCGTCGGCAAGATCGCCGCGCGGCCAAGTGATCGGGTCGCGTGCGCGCGGGCGCTTGGTGTCGATGCCCGAGCGGCGCGTGAAGGCCTGCCCCTCGCGGCGGAAGCCCCGGAAGAACTCCGCCCGCAGTTCCGCGTAGCGGCGCGCGAGGATGCGGTCGAGCGGCATCGTCGGTCTGCCGCGCACCAACAGCAGTGTGCTGCCGTCCGATGCAACGTCGCGGATCATGTACGCGCTGCCGTCCTGCTCGAAGGGCGCCTGCGGTTCGTTCAGGAGCATCATGGCCGCACGCCGAAGCGGGGGCACGCGCGACGTGCGATCGGCGCGCAACGCGAGCCAGCGATCCTCCACGCCGTCGAAGCGGCCGTCGCCATCGCCGTCCACGAGGATCACGTCGCGCACGCCGCCTTTGAGCACCGCCTTGCCGCGCATGTGGTGGGCGGGTTCGCAGGTCGCCGCAACGAGTTTGTTGCCTCGATACTCAAGCGCGACGTTGAGTTTCACGCCGCCGACATCCGCATTGCGAAAAAGAATGCGGAAGCCGTCGCTGCCCGGTTGCGCCTTGCCGTGCACCGGCTTGCCACCGGCGTGGAGCAGGCCCAAGGCGAAACTGCCCTGCGGCGCGTCGAGCAGGCAGACGAGATCGCGGCCGCCCGCGCGAACGGTCGCGTAGCGCGCGGCCTTGGATGTCGGGGCGGGCAGCGCCGCGCCGCCTTCAGGCTTGTCCTTGCGCAGCGTGAGCGGCAGTCGCGGGAAGAGCGGCCGCGGTGCGGCATCGGCCGTGGCGACCGGTTTGAGCGCCACCTTGACCGAAGTTCCCGAATAATTCTGCGGGGACTGGGCCAGGGCCGCCAGCGGGCAGAGGAATAGAAGCAGGGGAATGTGGCGCATCGGGGGGATGACTGGGCGTCTTACCATAGAATTCCGGAATGCGCCCGTCGTGCCATCTCGCACTTGCCTGCCTCCTTCTCGCCGCCGCGCCCCTCCTCGCCGAGGAGGATCCGCGCACGATCGCGTTCAATCGCTACCGCGCGGAGAGTCTCAAGTTCGCCTTCAGCTCCTCGGAGGCGACATCGGAGGAGCGCGCGATCGGTCTGCGCGGCCTCGACAAGCACGATTGTCCCGCCGCCGCGCAGTGGCTGATCATGAAGGTGCTGGTCGTCAGCGACGAAGGCGACGTGCTGCGCGAGGCGGTGCGCGTGCTTTCGAAATACGGCTCGCAGGACACGATCCAGACGATGGCGCAGCTCTGGGGCAAGGCGTTCAAGAAAAACGTTCGCGGGCGCGTGCTGCTGACGCTTGCCATGGCCAGGGTCAAGAGCGACGAGTCGCGCGGCGTGATGAAGCTGGCGCTGAAGAGCAAGGATGCGCGCCTCGTCGCCGCCGCCTGCCGCGCCATCGGCAAGGGCGACGACGACACGTTCAAGGACGCGCTGCTCAAGCTCTTCAAGCACAAGGAGCCGATGGTGCGCGCCGAGACAGTGTTCGCGCTGGCGGAACTCCACGAGATCGATACCAAGCCGCAGATCTTCGGGATGTTCTGCAAGGACAAGAGCAACTTCGTCCGCTTCCGCGCGTGGCAGGCGCTGCGCAAACTGGAGCGCAACAACCGTCTGCCGTGCGAGATCCAGGCGTGGATGGATTGGTGGGAGGAGAAGGCGTCCTCGGTCGAGGAGGGCCAGCCGAATCCGTGGGGCAAGGTTTTCCCGGGCGGTCAGCAGACGCTCAAGGCGTCGAGTTGGTTCGGGATTCCGGTGCTGGCCGATCGCATCGTCTTCGTGCTGGATGCGACGCAGAAGATGGATCAGGGCTGGACGCTCGACCCCGGCAAGGAGCGCAAGAAGCCGCCGGAAAAACGCATTCCCAACTTCTTCAGCGTCAAGACGCGCTACGGACTGGCGTTCGCGTATCTCAACGATTGCATCAAGCGGTTGCCCGACACGACACAGGTGGCGGTGACCTTCTATCACGACCGCGCGGCGCCCCCGAACCACAGCATCTATCCCGACAACAACAAGTGGCTCAAGCTCAAGAGGAAGAAGGTGCGCGCCGGGATCAAGCAGCACGTGAAGGAACTGGAGCCGGGGGGTACGTCGAGTCTCTACGAGGGTCTGGTGGCTGCGTTCGAGTTCGGCGCCAAGAAAAAGCCGGTGCAAAACGGTGTGCAGGTGATCTGCTTCCTGACGGTGGGCGCCCCGACGGCCGGCGAGTTCAAGGACCGCCGCGACCGTGTCAAGGGCCAGATCTGGGCGATGATGCAGGAGCGCGGCATCGTGCTCAACTGTGTCGGCCTGCACAACCACGCTTTCGCGCTGCTCAAGGACTTTGCCAAGGAAACAGGCGGGATTTACGTCCATCAGCAGCAGGAGGGCGACACGGTCGAGCCGCAGGATCTCGATTTCTGGCCCGACAAAAAGGCCGCTTTTGAGGCGGCGCGGCGCGACAGAAAATCAGGCAAGTAGTCTCGACCGGCCGGGACGGTACAATTCAGGCACCATGCGAGTTCTTACAGTGTTTCTCGTGTTGGCTGCCGTCGTGGCCGCCGACCCCGTCACCGCCGTCCCGGAAGCGGAGGCGAAGCTGGCCGTCAAGGAGTTCGACGCCGCCTACCGCAAGGCGAAGACGATCGAAGAGAAGCAGGAGCTGATCTTCAACCTGCACGACGTGCCGAGTCCGTACACCGTCAAGCGCCTCACCAAGCTGATGCGCAACTCGAAGCCGGAAATCCGCAACGTCGCGGCCCTCGCGCTCGGCGGACAGGGCTTCGACAAGCACACCGCCGGCGACGTCCTGATGAAGTCGTTCTCCAAGGAGCGCAAGGAAGTCGCGGTCCAGACATCGATCCTCGATGCGATGGCGGAGTTGAAGTACTACGACTATTGGCCCGCACTCAAGAAGTCGACGGGCAAGGAAGGCCGCAGCGCGGTCGTCATTCGCATTCTTTCGCTGTTGGGCAGCAACAAGGACTACCGCGCCGTTCCCATGCTGATGGAGATGTTCGAGGTGGCCATGCCCAAGCACGTCAAGTGGACGACCGGCGTCGTGAACGTCGATACCGGTGCCGCGGGCACCGCCGATGCGGACGCGGCCAAGGCGGCGTTCAACAGCAAGTACGGCGCCGGTGGCAGCAAGGCCAAGGCAGCGGCGCAGGGCAAGTCGCGCAACTTCGACGCGCGCAACTTCACCACGCAGATCCGCGCGTGCGCCAAGGCGATCACCGGTGAGGACTTCGAGACCGACATGGACATGCAGGACTGGTGGGTCGAGAACTACATCGACGTCGCCAGGAAGATCGCGGTGCTCAACGGCCTCGAAGGCAAGAAGCTCGACAAGGCGGTCCGCAAGGCCGAGAAGCGACTTCCCGCGTACAAGAAGGAAGTCGAGGCCGCGCGCAAGAAACTCGAAGAGCAACTCGAGGCGGAAGAAAAGAACGCCAACAAGAAAAAGAAGTAGTCTTCGCGCGTGAAGACTTCCTCCCGTCCCGAGCTCAAGGAGCGCGTGCACGCGTTCGCGCGGCGCCTGGCCGCCGGCGAAGAGCACATTCCTCTGGCCGATTTCGCCGCTCTCTTCGGCGCCGACGACCTGCTCAAGCAGCGCGCCGCTTCGCGCGGCAACATCCGCTTTTTCGACGGCAAGTTCATCAATGACGGCCCGGAACTCATCGTCCATGCCGGCGTTGTCGAGTTGGAAATCCCCAATCTCATGCGCGGGACGTTCGAGGCGACAGCCGGTTCGTTCCGCCTCGTGTTTCCCAGCGCCGAGTTCACCCTGCGCGCCTGCGTGAAGATCGCGATTCTGCGGAAGTGTTTCGACATGCGCGAAATGCGCGC